>JAUVCU010000179.1 GCA_030590715.1 Lentisphaeria bacterium | reverse complement strand
AGGAGTCCAAACCATAGGAGTAATCTCTCCTGAATGATTCACTCGACGCGCCATTTCTCTAACAACTTCAACAGCAAATCCTGAGACTTCACCGTTCTTCACGATTGTGTAGGGTGGCCAGTCATCTTCTGCAATCAGTTGGACTTCACTGCTTGTGCTCCTTTGTTCAATCAGGTCGGCCTTTTGTACAACAGCACTCGTATCTTCTAGAGCCTCTTTTTCTTTATCACCGCAACCACAAAAAGTGACGGGTATAACGAGTAAGCTTAGGAATCCTAAATAGTGGATAAACTTGTTCATGGCAACTCTCCTTATTTATATTGTTATTTATCTCATTATATTACCGTAACGACGAATATTATGTTGCGAAGTAAATATCAGGATGATTTTCCAGTCAAACGTGCTCCTCTTCTGTAAATTGCAGATGCCTATCATTTGTTACTGCTTGGGCAGAACAGGTCTGTGCCATAACGAAAGAAAAGGATGTAAACATCCATAGTTGGCAAATGCATCAAGTACTCGGTCTTTATCGTCAGGGTGCAGGTGCGTTGCCCATAGTTCATTACTAGGTTCAACATCTTCATCAAAACCAAATATTTTTCGAATACGGGAGTCCCACTGCATCTCCTCGGTTTGTGTATTACCGGTCCAAATAGCAATACCAGCAGCATCGAGAGCAATTTCACGCAGACGAGTCATTTGGGATAAATCCTCTTTAACGAGATTGAGTTTCTGTTCTGATAACTCATAATCACTTTGTGCTTTTTTCAGGGCACACTTTGTCTCTGCAAGCTCCATTTTAAGTAGCTCTACGTCATTCATGTCATCACCATTATCTGTTGTAGATCCATTTTAAATTATACGTTCATAATAATTGTTGAATAAGTGCACCTTTCTGCAATATCACGATGTATTTAACAGTCCTTTATTTTGTATCGCTGCTGTCTGACTCCTGATTGTTATTAATATCACCAATAAACTCCGGATACTGCTGCAGCAGGGTCTTGACGGTCGGAGTAGAGAACAACTCTGCCTGCAGCTTGAGTTCATCGGCCCACTTAACCAATGGTTGATAATTATGCTGTTCAGCCAGCTCTTTATCTTTTCGGCAAAGGAAGCTATTTCGGAGAAAATAAATCTCTGGGAGCACTGCTCCCACGCCTGATAAAGTTCGCCGGACAGTAGTTTTCTGATTTCGTCAGCCTTTTCAGGAGAAAGAATGCCGGGTACTGGTTCATCTTGTATTTCTTGTTCCTCCGGGAGATCAACTGCTGATTCTTCTGAGACAGTATGCGGCAGATACTTGAGCAGTTCGGCAATCAAGCAGTGTTGACTGATCGGCTTACAAATATATCCATCACACATTTCCCTGAGAGCCTCAACCTCATGAGCCAATGCAGATGCCGTTATCGCTATAACAGGAATATTCTTCATCTCGTTATCCGACTTAAGTATTTGCGTTGCCTGATACCCGTCCATAACCGGCATTCTCATATCCATAAGGATCAGATCCGGTCTATGTGTTCGCGCCTGTTCAATAGCATCTTTTCCATTTTCCGCTTCGATGAGCTGAAAACCCCATTGCGCGAGTTCAATAGACAGCAGTTCCCGGTTATAGCTGATATCATCGACCACTAATATTGTGGCAGTATCAAATGTAATGCCCGTAAGGTCAAGAGGGCGTTCTTGTTCGTGATGTGGTTGCGCTTCGGCAATCTCTATATCAGTAAGTTTGACCGTAAAGGTAGAACCGTAACCAGTCTCGGAATCGACACTGATAGTTCCATTCATCAGCTCTATCAGGCGGCGGGAAATAGTGAGCCCCAGCCCGGTCCCGCCATAAAAATGTTCATTCTGATCTTTTACTTGTTCAAAGGGCTTGAATATTTCGAGACATTTATCGGCAGATATACCGATTCCGGTATCTTCAACGGCAATTGTCAGATTCACGCAGCCATGCGGCTTTGTTTCAGATTGATCCATCGTTGCAGTCAACCTGACATAGCCGGAACCGGTAAATTTGACAGCATTAGCGATCAGGTTAATGAGTACCTGGCAAAGCCGGACTTCATCAAGAAGCAGGGACTCCGGAATCGAATCTGAAATATCGATTCGAAAGTCTAGATCATGCTCAGCCATTTTCTGCTGAAATATATCCTCCATACTCGCAAAAAGCTGTTTAAGAGAAACAACACCATACTGCAATTCGAGCTTGCCGGCTTCAACCTTAGACAAATCGAGAATATCGTTTATCAGGCTGAGCAGCGCTTTTCCTGATGAGTAAATGTTCTCAATATAGTGTAACTTTTTAGGATCGTTCTCTTTTGTCTTCAGGATCTCGGTAAAACCGAGAACAGCATTCATCGGCGTGCGTATTTCATGAGACATATTGGCAAGAAATATACTTTTTGCGCGATTGGCGGATTCAGCATTCTCCTTTTCCTTTTCCAACTCAGCAGTCCTTTCCTGCACCAAATCTTCAAGCCCTTCCCGGGAACTTCTTATTGAATCAATCATGATATTCATCGTGTTTGAAAGAAGCATTATTTCAGGAGAACCACTAGGAGGAATTGTTTCACCGGGAATACCGTTATTATCGGTCTGAAGAATAAAATAACTTATAAATTTCAGTGGGTCAATAACAACAAATTTCATAATGAGCAGAAGAGTGATAATAAGGAAAAGAGAAACGACCACCGCCTGAATTATTGTCTGCATAACAACCTTTGACAGTGCAACGTTAAGGAAACGGTCGGATATATATATGGTTACAGAACCAATCTTTTCCCCCTGCTTGGAAAGCGGCTGTTCTACGGTATAAAAACCAGCATCCAGCAATTCCTTATGCTCAGTGCTAGTTGAATCAAAATCAACAACATTCCACTTCCCGTTGCGGATTTTTCCGCTTAAAAAGTGCTTGCGGCCAGTAATCGCCGCCATATTCGAGTCTTCAACAACAATTGCCAGAATGTCCTCATTAACCATCTCCCTCAAGACAATATTCTCATACTCATTCTGGGCATACGAAGCGACAAGCTCACTTATTGTTCTTTCTATTTTGAGAATTGTCTGCTCTGCAGTCTTTTTAAGTTCTTTCTCCGTCTGCGATTTGGTAGGGAAATAGATAAACATACTTTGTAATCCCACAGCCAGAATAACACAAAGTATTGTGCTCATCCCGAATGTGAAATAAAGAGAGTATTTAAAGGTAAAAGCCCTTCGCATTTAGAAGATTCCTATTTTGAGACGTTCCCCAAAACCCGCTCATTTATTACCGGCAGATTCTCTTTTATATTACTCTGAGAAATGGCAAGAATTGGAAGACCGATTATTTGGAGAACCTCTTTCCCATTCAAATGATCATCCAGCTTCAGCATAGCCTCCTGTCCCATAAGATATGGCTGCTGCATTGCTGATCCCAAAAGTGTTCCATTCTGAATAAGTTCAATAAATTCAGGTTCCGCATCAAATGTCAACAAAAGAATTTCATTTGTCTTACCGGCCTCCCCTATAGCCTTCAGTGCCCCACGATACTTATCTGAACCCTGTAGCCAAATAGCACGCAGGTCTGGATTTTCAGCGATCATATTTTTTGCAAAGTTATATGTTTCCTCTTCAGAAAATGTAACCTGCTGTTCCATTCCCACACTTTTTATACCCGCTTCGTTCATGGCCTGCATAAAGCCTGCGGTTCTTGCCTGACCATTGAGCCGTTTTTGAGGGATAGCAACAATACCAACTTTTCCTTTATTCCAACCAAGCTCAATCATCTTTCCAGAAAGGACTTTACCGATCTTGTATGCTCCTCCCTTATTGTCCGACGAGATATACGTAACATACTCGCCACCATCGGTACCAACATCTGAGATTACGACGGGAATGCCGGCACCTTTTGCAAGCTTGAGAATGGTGACACAAGCGGAAGAATTCGTAGGCGAGACAACAATGCCTTTGACACCGTTTTTAATGGCTTCAACGGTGAATGCGATTTCATCCCGGGCTACATTACCAGCACTGTAGACCTTTAAATCATAGCCCTTTGCAACAGCTGCATTTTCAACCCCTTTAACCATAATACCCCAAAACGGGAGCTGAATATCAGAAACAAGATAAGCGATAGAATTGTTCATTGTTTTTTTAACAACAGGCATCTCTTTCGCGGCCTTTGCTGCCGTGGAACCTTTACTCTTTTCCAGCTTACTTTTGGAGCATGAGAAGAGCATAAGAGTAATAATAGAGAACATCATTGACTGTATAGAGTGCTTGACAAAGCTTTTATAATACATTTTGTTTCTCCAAAAGTAGCGTTAAAAATGATAATCAAGAACTTCAGTCGAAAATAATACGTTATTACACATTTTAGCGATTTTAAAGGTCAAAGTCAATTGCATCTCCCAGGCGAACGCTATGGGGATATATCTTCTCATTCAACAGGTCTCCAGTTATTCTTCAAAGAATAAGGCTGTGTACCAGTTAGCTGTGGGATTCAAATCTCAAGGCTGATATACTGGTAGTAGGAGGTGTTTTTATGAAGCAGTTAGTTAATGAAATTATAAGTAAGATTCCTGCTCTGAATCACGGAGAACGTGTCCTTGTCAAAACGGC
>JAUVCU010000273.1 GCA_030590715.1 Lentisphaeria bacterium | reverse complement strand
CCGGCAACTTTTTTGTTGATGTGTATTGAGTTGTTAAGGGCCACGGAGCTTTTTGTTACTTCAACGCGAACGGATGCGGCTCCTCGCTTAAGTTTGTTACCAACCAGTTTTCTGACGATAGGTTCGTAACTGCTCATTTCGCGGGGGAGATTTGATCTCACTTCCAACTGTTTTCTGTTAACAGTGGAAATTTCAACAGTAAAGATAATACCAGTCGATTGGTCTTGAATTTCGCTTCGTCCGAAGCCAGTCATGCTTTTCATAATTATTTCACCAGGTGTTGTTTTACGTCTGATTTCAGGATTGCCTGTGCCGACACTGGAATCCAGTTTCTTAGAAAGTAATGAGCATGCTCATCGACTTTTTCTGGCAGGTCTTCGCTAGACCATGAGCCAGTAACTACAAATACGTATTCGTTGTCCATCGAGCGCCATAAGAATGATGCTTGTCTTTGTTCTTGTTTGTCGAACTCGCTTTTCGCTTTTCTTCCAAATGCTTTGTATTGAGATGTGTTTTTTACATCAATATCATATTTAGTCTCGGCAAGAACCGGCTCGTTAAAGCGGATTATGTTCTGTTCTTCCGGCTTGTCCTGAAGATAAAGGAGTTTGTTGATCGCAAACATCCGCGCGTTATCAACAGCTTTTTCTTTGTTTCCTTGTGAGATGCTTTTGCGCTCTCTTACTATCTTTGTCGGTTGCCACCACGTCAGGTCTTTTTTACTTGTTCCTGCAACTGTTACCGGAGATTCTTCGTTTGGTGGATACCACGTTGCCAGAGTCTGCATTATGTCCCAGCTTTTTACTCTCTTTTCGTTGTCTTCTCTGTCTTCCTCGCCAGTTGGGATGTCTGCAAGTGTCAGTTTACCTTTTGTAATCCGAGTCTTGCTGATATGAGGAGCGGTGTATCTTATATAATTTCGCTTTTCTTCGTTCAAATCTTTTGTGTTTTCCAGAGCAAACTCTCTGGCTTCATTGATCATAGCTGCACGTTTCACTTTCGCAGAAGCTATTTTTTCTTTTTTATCTGCAATTGCTTCGCGTTCTCTTTTGGCTCTTATTGTTTCAAAGTAAGTGTTTTGCTCTTCTTTTGTCATTTCTGTCTTACAGGAAGTGATCGCAAAGATCATGCTTAGAATCAGTAGTGTATTTAGCTTCATTCTTCTGCCTTTATGTTATGTGCTCATGGATTTGTAAAAAAATCAGTCCGCTCAATTTATTTTTTCTTTGATTATAAGGAGTTGAATATAACCGTCAAAGCTGACAATTCTATTTTTAGAACTAGTCTAAGTCTGCATAAATAAAGCTTTACGGCGGAGTGTTTATCTTTGTTTATTTGATCGGTACAAAAAAAATCCCCGGACGGCAAAAGCCGGCGGGGATTATTTCAGATACGGTTAAATCGTATTCTAGTATGCGCGCTCATTTCTGTTTTCAATGAAATTGATGAACGATTGGTTCACAACGCGGTTTCCACCCGGAGTTGGGTATTCTCCGGTGAAGTACCAGTCTCCTGTGTGGTTAGGACACGAGTGTCTTAGGCCATCAACAGTTTGGTAGATCACTTCAACTTCAGCTTTCATTGTTACTGGTGTAAGAAGTTCTGCTATTTTTGCTGAAACTTCTTTATCCGTAAATGGAGCGTAGATCTCTTTAACGTAATTGACAACTTGTGTGTCTGGAAGTCCGAGTTGTGCCAGGGCTTTCTCATAAACATCATCAATTATGTGTGTGCGGTTTGTGTCTTTTAGAAGTTCAATCGCAGCACGGAACGCGACGAAGTCTCCAAGTTTTGCCATATCGATACCGTAACAGTCCGGGTAGCGGATCTGTGGCGCTGATGACACAACAATAATTTTTTGAGGATTCAGGCGGTCAAGAATTCTCAGGATACTTTGTTTAAGTGTTGTACCGCGAACAATCGAGTCATCAATAACAACCAGGTTGTCTCCGGGCTTAACGGCTCCGTAAGTAGTATCGTAAACGTGAGCAACCAGGTCGTCGCGCTGCGCCTCGTCTGTAATAAACGTTCTAAGCTTTGCGTCTTTAACCGCAATCTTTTCTACACGAGGTGAAATTTCGAAGATGTGGTCGATTTGCTCAGGAGTGATATCTTTCCCAAGGTCAACGATCATCTCTTTTTGAACACGGTTTGTGTAGTCTCTGATCTCTTCATTCATACCATAGAAACACGTTTCAGCTGTGTTTGGAATATATGAGAAAACGGTGTTTGCCAGATCGTGGTGTACAGCGTCAAGAACGATTGGTGCAAGGTAGCGACCAAAGTTCTTTCTTTCTTCATAGATATCGGCGTCAGTTCCTCGTGAGAAGTAGATTCTTTCGAATGAACATTGTTTTTCCGGTAGCTTTTCTCTGAACTGTTTTTGCTCAACCGTTCCATCTTTTTTGATGATCAGTGCGTGTGCCGGTTCAATTTCCTTTATTGATTCAAGTGGAACATTGAATGCCGTTTGAATAACCGGGCGTTCTGAAGCAACAACAACGATTTCGTCATCCTGATAGAAGAATGCAGGGCGGATTCCAGCAGGGTCACGGGCAACAAATGCATCTCCGTGTCCGAACAGACCGGCCATTGCGTATCCTCCATCCCAGCGCTTACAAGCGTCCTGAAGGATGCTCTGAATATCCATCTCTTTGGCTATCTTGCTCGAAATCTCACGGCTCGTCAGATCTTGATCTTTCAGGCTGTGGTAAAGCTTTGAGACTTCTTCATCAAGAAAATGTGATACTTTTTCGAGAACGGTGATCGTGTCTTTTTTCTCTTTCGGGTGTTGCCCGATATTGATAAGCATGTTGAAAAGTTCATCAACATTTGTCAGATTGAAGTTACCCGCAAGAACAAAGTTTTTTGTCAGCCAGTTGCTCGTTTTTACAAACGGGTGACAGCTTTCAATCGTATTTCTTCCAAATGTTCCGTAGCGAAGGTGCCCAAGGAAAAGCTCACCAGAAAAACGGGCATTCTCTTTAAGCCACTCAGTTTTTCTGTAGTTTTCAGGACAAGTTCCAAGTGCTTCGGCTATGTCTTTGTTTGCTTCATTAAAAATATCTTTAATAGGAGAGTTAGAGTTTGAACGCTCGCGAGCGATAAAGTCATTACCCGGTTTGATATCGAATTTGATATTCGCAATCCCAGCTCCGTCCTGTCCGCGGTTGTGCTGTTTTTCCATCAACAGGTACAGTTTGTTTAAACCGTATGTCGATGTTCCATATTTCTCTTCGTAGTACTCAAGAGGTTTTAGAAGTCTGATAAGGGCGATTCCGCATTCGTGTTTTATTGGCTCACTCATTGTTTTTTACCTGCTCCTTAAATGAGAGGTTCCTTGATGCTGTTTTTTGATATTTAAATTTATAATTATCTGCTCTTTTTGGGCTCAAATCATGCTGTTTCTGCTCTTTGTATTTAGAAAAACTAGCGTTATTTTACCCTGCTTAGCGTTGAATAATACGAAAATCGAAATAATTATTACCAACAGCCTGGAGCAAGGCGGTAAAAATACCTTGGTACCTGATTAACGTCAAGAAGGTAAGTCAACTTTAAGTAAGTTAATTTTGCGGTAAAACGAGGC
>JAUVCU010000096.1 GCA_030590715.1 Lentisphaeria bacterium | reverse complement strand
CTGCTTCTTAAGCTCTTCTTTTACCGCAATCCTCTCAACTCTCTGCAATGACCGAGGTGGCAACTCAATAGACTCAGCCCTCTTCTCTTGTGCTTTTAATCTCCATTCATCAATAAACGGATCATTGGAGGACTCTTCAATAGTTTTACAGGCCGTCATTAGAAACAGGACTGCAAAAGCAGTGTTAAACGGTTTCAACTTTAATCGATAGTCAGCTAACCTTAACATTTTCATCCTCCCAAATTATTTAAGTACTTTACGACTCAGTGGAATACTAACTTTTCGAGTTCCTTCCTTGTACCTTAAAATGACTTCATCATCACCAATACTTTGAATTATAGCCTCTGTTCCTTTAATTGTTTCTCCTATGAAATATTCTCCTCCATTAATCAGAGCCATTCTCTTTCGCCCCATCAGAACAACCCCCTGAAAATTATACTTATTCCTCTCTTTCTGGTCTTCCGGAGCTACTCTTAACTGCTCATCACTTTGTTTACTTTCTTTCTTCTCGTTCGCTATAATTTCCTGGGGAGTCAGACCAACAAGAAACGGATCTTCTAAACTTGAATTACTTACGATATCCAGAATAGCTTTATTTTCTAGAGATAGTGAATTAGCAGCAACATCTGCCCTGACTGCTGAGGCAAACACTTTATGGTCTTTTGCTGTTAGCGTTGGTTTTTCCTTCTCATCCTCTCCAAACAACATTGGTTTCAGCATCACTAATCCAACAACAACAACTACACCAGTTACAAGAATAATTATTTTCTCTCTAATTGTCATATCTCAACTCCAAGTGTTATATAATAAGATTATCCTTCCAAGGCCAAGTGCACTTTCACGGCGCACTCACTATTTCCGTTTTTCCGCTCGATTTTTATTTCTTCAACTCCTTCGATATAGCTCAAATTCATCGCATCTACGATAAATGACCTGCAGTTGAGGAGTTCTCCAACAACGAGAACGTCAAAGATAAGAACATTATGTTCCCGTACTTTTTTCAACTGGGGAACCCCTATTGCGTGCTTCAAACGGTACTTATTTGCAATTCCTTTAAATATGGACGTTACATTTGGAATCATATCCGAAGCAACTGTTTCGATGGGTTTACTGTTGAAGTCTGAATATTCAAGAAGCATCACGGAGAGTTCTGTATAAATTGGCAACAATGCCTTATGTTCTTCAACAACTGCTTCAAGAGCCCTCTTTTCCTTGTTTTGTGAAACCAATTTTCTGCTTTGAGGAATAATAGTTAACAAAATGACAGAGGCAGTAACAACAGACAGCCCCAGTGCGTAACTAATAACTCTCCCGTCAATTTTTTGCTTGCAATCCACAACCTCACCTTTTTTTATAAAAGTTAATGATTAATTAATAGAAAGTTTAAGTTTAAATGCCAGTACAGACTGATCGCCATAAGGGACAATTTCACTATAAGTCAGCCGCACGTCAGAAAGCAGATTCGACCGTTCCAGGTTCATCATCAAACTTCCCAAGACGATATCAAAAGAACGATTTTTCTCGGTAATAATACCTTCAACAATCACGGTATTATTAGTTCTTTTTTTAATTTCATCGACGAGCAATACAGAAACTTCTATGAGTGATATTCCGTTAGGAACGGAATCACAGACATGACTTAAAACCGCCTGAGGGACCATTTTATCACAATAAAGCTTCAAATTGTTTTGCCGCTCTTTAACCT
This sequence comes from Lentisphaeria bacterium, assembly GCA_030590715.1. Taxonomy (GTDB): domain Bacteria; phylum Verrucomicrobiota; class Lentisphaeria; order Victivallales; family JAUVCU01; genus JAUVCU01. The sequence continues at coordinate 4,562 of JAUVCU010000096.1, read as the reverse complement.
TAGTTGCCATATCCAGTATTACCGGTCTATTCAACTTCACCTTATAGCTGGAGATGACACTTTTAAGGGTGTCTATCTGAGTCTGTTTACTCATTGAAGTCAACTGAAGCCAGATGGAAATTGACACGCAGATAATTATCATAAAGGTGAAGGCTACAACCACCGAGCTTACATGTTTTCGACCAACGAGGTCTTTATATTTATCACTATAAACACAAAGCAGATTTGTTGTTAACGAATTATCAGAAACACTCAAATTAACAGCCTCGGTAAGCATCGGACCATTTTCCCCATTCGAGATTTTACAACTGCCAAGTTCTAACGGATTAATAGGTTTCAAGTCAACACCTACTTTTTCAGCAAGAATATTGATCAATTCAGGATGAGACACTATTTCTCCGGAAATAAAAACCTTATCGATACCATTTTCTTTGAAAGTGGCAAGATAATATTCGAAAGAGCTGATGATGCGTTCAAGTATTCTATTCCAGGAGTGCTTAATGGAATCCAACACCCCATCTTCTACTTTTAAAGTACTGTCACCAGAATGTGCTTTTGTAAAAACGGTAATATATTCATGAATTTCATCATCTGATAAAAAGTGAAATTTAGTCTTAAGCTCTTCATAAATATTACTTATGCCGACTTTGATATATCTTGTAAAAACTTCTCCATTGGCTGAGTTTATCATTATACATGAGTAGTCATCACCAACAAAAACAGATGCGATTGACTTATCTCCGGAATCAAGCATCTTCCGTTTTAACAAGTTGGTAAAAGATAAACAAGACAACGTCAGCCCGGAAAGAGTTATTCCTGCTTTCGCAAAAAGCTCAACGTGTTTTCGAACAACGGATTTAGGAACTAAGCATGCCGTAACAGAAAACTTTTCATCTTTTCCCTCACGAACAACACCGTTAATTTCGAAGTCAAAAACACACTCTTTTTCATCAAAATTCATCTCTCTTCTGAAAGACCAGTAAACGGCATTTGAAACTTCTTTGAATGGGACTTTCGGAATTAAGAGCTGCCTTACAACAGCCTCATCTGCAGGCAATGTCGCCCAGACTGAAGTACTACCTGATTTACTGGTAAAACTATTGTAAGTTTCTTTCAGAAATCGGCAAAATGTTATGGAATCGATATCACAATTCGGAAGATCTTTCCGCACGTAATCTTTGATAGTAAACAAACCCGTTTTACTATGCTCTGACTTTACGAGAACAACGCTCTTTTTGTGGATAGAAATACCAATACCAGTTTGAAATGACTTCAAATTAACTTTCAGGAACTTATTAAATTCAACGACAGGGCAAAAGCCAGCTACTTGTGTCGCCGTCCCCTTTTCTTCTCTGAACAAAGCTCGCTCCATTTAAGAATCCCTCACATTAATAGCAAATTAAATATTTATATAAACTTAACTACTTTAAATCAGGTCATTAATAGTTTATACGATACTTTTCATGAGCATGCAAAGGAAGTAGAAAATCAAAGTGCACTGTTTATATGTAAAACGTTGAAAAGGGAAAAAATGAGTTTCTCCAACTGATATACAAATCATGAGATGATGAAAAGTCGTATTACCGACACCTACACCTTCCCTAAATAAGCTAAAGAACTAAATATTTAGCATTGCATAGTAAAGCTGAACAAAGACAATAACAGGTAGAAAAAGAGATTAGATAAAGCAGAAACGGGGGTCTTATTTGGTACATTTTCATGTAAATTCTTGTCTAAAAAAAAATGCCGTACTCTTTACGAGCACGGCATCGACATTAAAAAACTAAGGTTTTTTTATTTATCTTTAGTTGATGAAATAACATGATCAACAAGACCATATGTCTTAGCTTCATCAGCAGACATAAAGAAATCACGCTCTACATCTTTGGCAATCTTTGCCACTTTCTGACCAGTGTGACCCGCAAGAAGCTTATTCAGCATCTTTCTCATTCTAAGTATTTCAGTAGCCTGAATATCAATGTCAGCTGCAGTTCCTTCAGCACCACCACGCGGCTGATGAATCATAATACGAGAGTTTGGAAGAGCATAACGCTTTCCAGTTGTACCAGCTGCAAGTAGAATAGCTCCCATACTCGCACATTGACCAACACAGTATGTTTTCACATCACATGATAGAATCTGCATCGTGTCATAAATGGCAAGACCTGCAGTAATCACTCCACCAGGACTGTTAATGTAGATCTCAATATCCTTCTTTGGGTCTTCAGCCTGAAGAAATAGAAGCTGTGCAACAACAAGGTTTGCTACGTTATCATCGATAGGAGTTCCCAATAAAATAATTCTGTCTTTAAGAAGTCGAGAATATATATCGTATGCTCTTTCTCCACTACCAGTTTGCTCAACTACCATTGGAACATAAACATTTTTTTCTTGCATAATTAACTAACCTTTTAATTATTTTCTATAAACATCTGATTTTTGCTCAAAATATAAGCTCAGTTATTTCACAATAACAGGAGAACTCTCTGCTGAATAATACTTTTTTTGAGTAAAAGACGGCACATTCGATGAATTATCATATAAAGATGAAAATATATGAATAGTTTTTGAAGATATCATTTGTTTAATCAAATAGCAAAAAAGATTATAAATACTTATTTAGAGCGTAAAACAACAGAATTCTGACGTTTCACTTTCCTGTTTAAAGCGGAATATGCCTGCTCAATTTCTTTTATATTTGGATTACTAAGTGAAAGTATTTTCATAAAATCCAGACTTCGGTCATACATTTGATAGCTGTCAACCAAAGCAAGATACTCTTTTAAAATGGATTCGTTATGGCCGGCCATCATGTGATTCTCAGCAAATTGAGCAATTTCAAGAGGACTTATCACATTTTGCCTAAATACCTTCAAAGCATCCAAACAGGTACCATTCAGCACAGAGATCCTAGTTTTAGGCTCAGCATTATCAGCCACATGGTTTAAATAATACGGGAACGGTGTAAACAGATAATCAGCCCTGGACAAAGTCATGTATTGCTTGTCCAATATATAATCACGCCTTGGCCCAGCTTCCTTACTTTTTTCTTCACCGTCAAAAGTTTCAGAAAAAACGACCGCTGCACGTGCTGGATTCAACACATGTACATGATCCCTGTAAATGCTTTCTTTTAGAGAACTTTTTATTCCAAACTCAAGCTTACTGGACAAACGACCGACCGTATAATCAGCGGTATAGTGACCTATCGATATATTTATAGAACTATAACTATTACGGGGGATTTTTAATTCTTCATGATCTTCAATCTGTAAAATCATTTCATGATCAAAGCCGTTAACTATGTACAATTCGATATCTGATCCAAAAAACAACTCCAGGGACTTATTGAAACCTAATACAGCGACAAAAATAAAGACTGTGAGGCCAAGAGTAAATCCGATGTGTCTAAAAAAAGGAGTTATTAAAACGTCTGATTCCTCACGATTTACTTTCGTTGCAGACTGGCTTGGGGAGAATCCCGAATCCGATGATTCATCAGTATCACCATTATCAAGAACACTGATGAGGTTCAGCATATCTCTCATTCTCTGAAGATCATTTTCTTCCCGAAATGCTGATGCGAGACTGTACAAAATATTAATATTAACACTTTGTTTCTTATCCAGCATAGACTCGATTACCGCCCATGCGGCTTCCGGCTTACCACATTTGATATAAACTTCAGATAAAGAGATCGATGCCACTTCGTTTTCCGGCTCAAGCTGTAAGGCTTCTTTATACAACTCAACAGAACGGTCAGGATTATTTAAACAGCATTGTCCAAGATGAATGAGAAGCTTTGCGCAACCTCCGAACTTTGACTCCAACTCTTCTGCAATCTCATCGGCCTCTTCGGTATAGTTATTGTTGAACAAACTCCTATGCGCCTTAATACCGTAATCAAGATTAACAGGGTGCTCATTATAGCGCTCTAACTTCTCCAATACAGCCTGATTCTCTTCAAGTGATAGTGACATTACAGACCTCTGAGTTAAAAGGTTTGAGAATTATATTTTAAATAACATATAAATACGATTAGCACAAATGATGACTATTTCAAACTTGCCCTACAGACCCAAAACCATTTAAGGGGCTAATACTAAACTAGATATAACGAGGCTAGTCAAGCTATCTTCAAGTACCCTTATTAACCTGAATTTATTATAAAATCAACAACCTGACCAAAACGAGAGTACTCAAAATCAACAACGTCATCACCATAGCTACCGATACCTCCGGAGTGAAAAGCTGTTTTCATCCCGGCATTTTTGCCTGAAACAACATCAGTATGATGGTCTCCGACCATCCAACTCTCATGCGGTAAAGAGCTCGTTTTTCTCAAAATATAATTTAGAGATTCAGGAGAAGGTTTAAGTTTAAAACCACTTCCATCCCCAATTATATCAGAGAAAAAGTTAGGCTCTGTTCCAGTTAAGTGTGGGATTTAGATTGATGTGGAAAAACTGCGTTAGCTGTGTTAATTCACGCTTCAGCGTGCAAGCAATATTTATTGCAGACAAACTAAAGTTTGAACTATGACAGCTGACGCATGCGTTCAA
>JAUVCU010000335.1 GCA_030590715.1 Lentisphaeria bacterium | reverse complement strand
GCGACTACAACAGTCTGTGTGGCTGGTGATTTCAGGAGCAGTTCACCTCGCATTTTGAAAGCGGTAATTTTTGGAATTGAAGAAGCCGGGCTGAAAGTTGATAACGTTGGGTATGCTCCGACGCCGATGCTGGCGTATCACTCTATGGCTGAGGAAGCTGGAGCGGTAATGGTTACAGGAAGTCATATTCCTGATGACCGTAATGGGATTAAATTTTACATGCCTCATGGAGAAATCCTAAAGACAGATGAAGAGGCTATTTCGCAAGTTTATAAAGAGTTGCGTGATGGTGACTATTCAGCCGACTTTGACGCAAACGGAATGCTTGTTCACGATGTGGAAGTGCCGGAAGAAAATGAATCGGCACGCTCAAGTTATATTTCCCGTTATCTAGATTTTTTTCCTTCAGGTTGTTTGAAAGGATTGAAACTTGCTGTTTATCAGCATTCTACCGTCGGACGAACAATTATCCCTGAGATCCTTGAGAAGCTTGGTGCGGACCTTCAGTTAGTTGGCTGGTCCGATTCTTTTGTGCCGCTTGACACCGAAGCTGTTGCGAATCCGGAACAGCTTGCTGCATGGGTTAAAGAACTAGGCGTTGATGCCCTTGTGAGTGCCGATGGAGACTGCGATAGGCCTTTGCTTGTAGATGAAAACGGGAAAGTGATCCATGGAGATCTTCTTGGGATTGTCGCTTCTTCTTTCTTGAATGCTGACAGTATTTCTACTCCGGTTAGTTGTAATAGTGCTTTGGAACTATCTGAAAGATTCAAGGGCATTAGTCGTACAAAAATTGGTTCTCCTTATGTGATCGCTGCAATGATTGATGCCGTTAATGCCGGAGACAAGTGTGTTGTCGGTTATGAAGCTAACGGTGGTTACCTGACAGGATCAGATATAACTCTTGATGGTTGCAATGGAGTTCTGACGGCGCTTCCTACCCGTGATGCAGTTCTTCCAATTCTTTCAGCTCTTCTTGGAGCGAAGTTAGCTGGTAAAACATTGTCTCAAATGGTTTCTGAATTGCCTCCTCGCTATACGGTGAGTGGATTGATTCGTGACTTCCCGAATTCTGTTGGGAAAGCAATTGTTCAGTCTTTTGCCGACAATGGAATGGAGCAGGTTGACGCTTTGCTTTCTGAAACGTTCGGAAAATGCGCTACTTTGGATATGAAGGACGGAGCTCGAATGACGTTTGAAGACGGAAGTGTTATTCATTTCAGGCCTTCTGGAAATGCTCCTGAATTCCGTTGTTACACAGAATGTGATACGGAAGAATTGGCTCTTAAAAATAACCAGATCGGTCAGAAGTTGATTATCGAGAAACTTCTACCTCAATTCAGTAACTAAAAACTCTTACAATCGTAGTTTGTATTGTTTGTCTTTTTAAATTCGCTTGAAACAACACCTTGATTTAACGGTCAGGTGTTGTTTCAACCAGGTTGTAAAAATATTAATTTTTTACCAGGTGTTCGAGAATGACAAAGATTTATAAATTAGAAAACAAAATACAAGATTATGCTTGGGGTGATTACAAAGCATTAGATCTTTTATTTGGGATTAAGAACCCCGAGAATAAGCCGCAGGCAGAGATATGGATGGGGGCACATCCTAAATCTCCTTCATCCGTTTTGTGCGGTGATAAAGCAGTTTCTTTAATCGATTTTATTGACGAAGGTGCAGAAGAGATTTTAGGTACAAATGCAAATAATAAATTTGCAGGAAAACTGCCGTTTTTATTTAAAGTCTTGTCTGCGTCAAAGCCTCTTTCCATTCAGGCGCATCCAAGTATTTATCAAGCACAAGTGGGGTTTGAGCACGAGGAAGAAATTCATCTGGATATTGCCGCATTTAACCGTAACTACAAAGATGCGAATCATAAACCGGAGTTGATTTATGCTTTGACTCCTTTTGTTGCTCTGAAAGGTTTTCGAGCTATACCTGAATTATTGGAGCTTTTGAAAAGCATGGAGCTTAAGCCTATGCAGGTTGCTCTTGATAAGTTTATCAACAAGCCGACGAAAGTAGGGCTTATCCGGTTTTATACCTGGCTGATGACGCTTAACGAGTCAAAAAAGTCAAAGTTGTTGCGCGAGGCTGTGGCTGCTGCAAAGGTCAGAAACACAGAGCTTCCTTTTGAAATTATGCTGTATCTGAACGACTTTTATCCGGGTGATATCGGGATAATGTGTGCGGTTCTGCTTAATATAGTGCAAATGGAACCAGGTGATGCAATGTATGTCGGAGCTGGAGAACTTCATGCCTATCTGAAGGGAACGGGTATGGAGATTATGGCGAGTTCCGATAATGTTCTTCGCGGAGGATTGACTCCCAAGCATGTAGACGTTCCGGAGCTTCTTGCTACACTTACCTTTAATTCAGGAGGCGTTGAGCTTGTTAAGCCGCAGTTGACAGGACGTAAAGGTGAGGTACTTTTTGCCAGTCCTGCCAAAGAGTTTGAATTTGATGTTATCGAAATTCACGGAAACGGTTTTGAGAGTTCTGTTGACAGGAGTGTGGAAATTCTTTTTTGTGGGAAAGGGCAGGGTCGTATTTTAACAGATTGTGATGAGATCGCCGTTAAAGCTGGCGAGTCGTATCTGGTGCCGGCAGATGCCGGACAGTATAAAGTCATTGGAGATGTTATTCTGTATAAAGCCTCTGTTCCTGCATAACATTTGAAGATTGTATGTATGAGGAAATATGAACAAAATTAAAAACTGCGCCGAAGAAATTCTTTCTAAATACGGAATGCTCGCATGCGCGATTGATTCCGAAACAGTAATTCAGGA
>JAUVCU010000068.1 GCA_030590715.1 Lentisphaeria bacterium | reverse complement strand
ATATTGTAGTAACCGATATTGAGATGCCGCAGATGGATGGCCTTACACTTTGCAAAAAAATTAAAGAACACCCTGTACTTAGCGATATACCTGTAGTAATTTTCTCCTCATTAATAAATGAAGAGATGGCCCGCAAATGTGACTCAGTCGGGGCGACGGCATACACATCAAAACCAAAACTTCTGGATTTGGTAGAATTGATTCAAAAAAATGCATTGATATAGCTAGAAAAATATGAAAAAAAAAGAAGTACTAGTAAGCCTACAGATGGAAGGAGTTCCAGCTCTTTCCATTTCTGATAAATGCTTTGACAAACTACAAGAAGCCAAAACTGATCTAAATTTCATATTCTGCAGCACTGAGGAAGAATTCGAAAAGAATCTTTCTAAAGCCGAATATATTCTATGCTGGAAATTTAAAGAATCATTTTACAAGAAAGCATCGAAACTAAAATCTATATTTACCCCTGCTGCGGGGAAAGACTGGATAGATCCTGACCCCAGTGGCAAAGTACAGGTATTCCACTCTACTTTTCACGGGAAACTGATGGCCGAATCACTTTTGTCATCAATCTTACTTTTTAACCAGCAATACATTCCCACAATAAATTCACAGCGTAACTCCCACTGGGGAAGAAATAGCCTCCCAAACAGAGTTTTACTTGGTGGGCAGAAAATCATGATTATCGGCTATGGAGCGATCGGACAAACCTGTGGAGACCTCTTGTCAAAACTGGGTTGCAACGTGACTGGTGTAAGAAGAAATATTAAATCCGGATCAAAAGTGCCGGCCAATATCAACTGCGTGACAATTGACCGATTGAAAGAAGAATTACCAAAGGCAGATCATGTGGTTTTAATTCTTCCGTCAAATAAAACGACAGACCACCTGTTCACTTACAAACACCTTAAACTAATGAAGCCCACAGCGGTATTACACAATATCGGCCGCGGAAACAGCATTAAGGAAAGTGACCTGATAAAAGCACTGGATAATGGAATTATAAAAGGTGCAGCGCTTGATGTATTTGAAATAGAACCCCTTCCGGAGACGTCAAAACTTTGGAAAAACAAGAATGTGCTTATAACACCCCATTCGACATGTTTTTATGACGAATACGGCGTACTCTTCGCAGAAGAAGCTTTAAAGAAGCTTTAAAGCCGAATACCGGCTCTAAAAGAACCGGGTAAAAACTAGATGTAGTTAATAAGAAGCGAAGTTATATTATCATGGCCACCAGCACCATTAGCTGCCTCAACAAGCTTGCGGCATGCTTCTTCAATACATTCATTGGAATTGATTATGTGAGTAATTTCGTCATCAACGATCATACCGTTTAAACCATCTGTACACATCAGTACTTTATCACCCTTTTCAAGGTCAAAATAGATAATATCGGCGTACATACCATCAGGCATTCCAACATCGCAAAGCAGTTCGCATCCGGAAGGATGGCCCAGTGCATCTTCAGGCTTTATAGCCCCTTCATCAAGAAGTATCTGAAGCATATTATGATCTTTAGTAAGGCGCGACAAAACACCATCCCGCACTAAATAAGCCCTGCTGTCACCAGCATGAACAACCAATCCCTGCGTTCCTCGAACAAGCATCATAACAACCGTAGCGCCCATTCCTGAACAATCCGGATCATCTGCGCTCTTTTTACAAACACTGTCGTTCACAAGTGATAAAGCTTTAAAAATGAGGTTACGAATCTCTTCAGAAGCCAGATCTTCAATATCTTCAGGAAGCACTTCCTTAAGAAAAGCAGGAAGCAATGTTGCAACCATAGATGAAGCAACTTCTCCAGCCAAAGCCCCGCCCATTCCATCAGAAACGATAAAACAACCTAGCTCGTCATCAACGCTCCAAGAGTCTTCATTATTACTGCGAACCATACCTATGTCTGACATACCAGCATACGTAATCATCGGGTCATTATCTGTTATTTCTTCACTCATATTTTATATAGATACCAACGTTATTCATCTCATGTGAAACTAAAAGCTTATGCGGCTTATCCTTCCGATTCAGGAGGATAAATTACTTAAATATACAAAAGGCACACAATAAAGACTAAAAACGGAAAGGTTCAAACGTAAATAGTCTGTTTTTTACATATTTTATGTATCACTGCAACAACTGACCAGTTTGTACCAGTACAGGTGCAAAAAAGTCATAAATTTTCTCTATTTCAGTGTATAGAATCACGAAAAGGAGGAGTAGTCAAAAGTCGAGACAAATCCAGCTATTTCATAGCCTTCATGGCACGATTAGCATCCATATTATCCTGTTTTTCCCTCAATGAGTGTCGTTTATCATACACATTTTTACCTTTACACACACCAATCAGTACCTTAACAAGTCCACGTTTCAGATACACTTTAAGAGGAATTAGCGTAAGTCCACTCTCTTTTGTCTGGTTTGAAATTTTAAGGATTTCAGACTTATGCATCAAAAGCCTACGCTGACGCTTTTCTTTATGATTAAACATATTTCCATGATCATAATGAGCTATATGTACATTGTGCAGCCATATCTGACCATTATCGACCTGAGCGTAGCCATCAAGTATAGTAATCTTAGCTCCACGGCAACTTTTTACTTCGGTACCTGTTAGCTCAATTCCAGCTTCATAGGTCTCCATGACTGCGTAATCATGCCTAGCCTTCTTATTATTAGCTAAAACACCCTCACTAGTGCCTTTCTTACTTTTTTTTGGTTTTGCCATAATTAATTAGACAGGAGGATTTCTCCTCCTGATAAGTTTTTTATTTTTTGAAAAAACGTTTTGCTTTCTTTAAAAATGAGTCAATCATCGGATGACTATCTGGCGAGTTTTTAAGAGTCTCGGCAAATTTTTTCATCAGATCCTTTTGTTCATCGCTCAAATGTTCAGGAACCTCAACAAAGATTCTCACGTGCTGATCACCTCTTGCGCCACCGCGTAGAGAAGGAATTCCTTTTCCACGCAGACGAAGGATCGTTCCACTCTGAGTTCCTGCAGTAACCTTCATTTTTGCCTTACCGGCAACAGTAGGAACTTCAATAACTCCACCAAGAACCGCTGTCGGAAAATCTATCGGCACATCACACAACACATCGTTGTCATCGCGCTGAAAGATATCGTGCTGACGAACATGCATAACAACATAAAGATCACCTTGTCGCCCACCACGTTTTCCAGCTTCACCTTCTCCGGCAACTCTCAAGCGAGAACCTGTATCAACTCCAGGAGGAATGTGAACTTCAAGAGTTTTGTCCATTTTCACGCGACCTTCACCACCACACCTACGGCATGGGCTTTCGATCATCACCCCTTCACCACGACATGTAGGACACGTCTGACGAACAGTAAAGAAACCTTGAGCAACAGAAACCTGACCGACACCACCACAGCTTGTACACGTCTTTTTTCCTGTTCCCGGCTCAGCACCTTCACCATTACATGGTGAACATGTTTCCATTTTAGGAATTCTGATTTTCTTATCAGATCCGTATACAGCATCTTCAAAATCAATTTCCATATCGTAACGGAGATCAGAACCATCTACAGGCCCATTTCTACGGCTACCGCGTCCACCGCCTCCACCACCGCCAAACAGGTCGTCAAAGAAGCTACCGCCTCCACCGCCTCCACCGCCGCCACCGCCGCCGAAGAATTGGTTGAAGATATCCATAGGATCGTGGAAACCACCACCGCCGCCGCCACCGCCGCCGCGACCTTGTTGTGTATAAGCATCGTGACCATACTGATCATATCGTGCACGCTTACTTTTATCACTAAGCACTTCATATGCTTGTGAAATCTCTTTAAACTTTTCTTCAGCAGCCTTATCTCCCTGATTTTTATCAGGGTGAAATTTAACCGCCATTTTACGGTAAGCTTTCTTTAATTCCTGCTCTGTGGCTGTTTTATTAACCCCAAGTAAGTCATAATAGTTTTGAGACATTTTTATTCACCGCTCTCTTCTGCGGTCTCTTCTGTAGCGACCTCAGCTTCTTTTTCAGGACCGCTACTTACGACCACTTTTGCAGGCTTCAACAGACGTTCACCTTTGCGGTAACCAGTACTCCATTGCTTAACCACTTTTCCTTCTTCAACATCTTCTGATGCCTCATGAGCCACGGCCGCATGTACATTCGGATCAAAAGCTTCACCGATTGCATCTACTTCTTCTACAGAAAGCTCGCTGATAGCACGTTTGAATTCGTTCAGGATCATTGTTACCCCTTGGCGAATTGCATCGATATTGTCACCATTCTCAATAGACATAGAAGCCATCTTCATGTGATCGTAAACCTGCAGAAACGGCATGATAGTATCAATAACACCAGCTTCACGCGAATTTCTTAGATCTTTAGAAGTACGCATTCTGAAATTCTGAAACTCGGCCTGCAGACGCAATTCCTTATCCTTAGCTATAGCCAGCTCTTCCTGAAGAGCCTCAACTGGATCTTTCTCTTCAACTTCTTCTACCGTTTCTTCTGTTGTTTCGACTACTTCCTCAGCCACTTCTTCAACAGCAACTTGCTCTTCCGTCGTTTCAACAACATCTTTTTCTACCACTTCTTCTGCACTCTTATCTTTCTTCTTCATTTTCCACATCCTCAACACCTAACCATAAAGGCTTTACACTTATATATGTTCAATCTTTGTTTTTTACGAAACATCCATTGATCGTTGAACTAAATACTGATTAAAAAGCAGTATAGAACAAGCCACTGAATGACCGCTGATATTTTACACAAAAAACAGTGTAATTCAACAGATGCAACAACCAATTAACTATTAAGTTAGATAAAGCGATAAAAGGCAGGAAGTTAGATTAACACATACGAAGAATGACAACAATACGTCAAGCAAAGACTTTCTGAAGCATAGACTGAAGCTTATCCATCCTAAACGGCTTCTCCAAAAATGCATACGCATCTCCATTTTCAACCATATCAAACTTCTTACGATCGGGATTCGCACTGGTTATAATAACCGGTACATCGGGATTCATAGAATTGAACTCCACCAACAGCTCATCCCCGCATTTTCCAGGTAAAATATAATCCTGAATTACAAGATCTAAACTGTCACGATTTTCTAAGAAAAGATTAGCACCCTCAATCCCATCCTCTGCAGAAAGCAGCTCTATCCCCCAAGATTCCAGCCAAGCGGAAACCCCGCTCCGTATCAATGGTTCATCTTCAATCAAAAGCACTTTCTTACCGGAAGTAACCTTCATAACATCAGCTGTTGCAACTGGCACAATTTCACACTCAACCCGTTCATCTATGGCATCTATTTCAATCTGAGGATTTTCATCTACAGGAAACGTTATTTCGAATGTTGTCCCCTCACCAACCGAGCTTATCACATTGATACTACCGCCATATGTTCGTGCTGCTTCTCTGACCATCCACAAGCCCAATCCGGCTCCAGTTTCCTTTGTAGAGTAAAAAGCTTCAAAAATTGACTTAACCTGACTTTGATTCATTCCCTCGCCACTGTCAGTCACACTCAACACAACACTTTTTTCAAGGTCGCCAAATTCGTCCTCGCCTACAACTTTCGAGACTCTTATAGCCAAAGAATCACCACGGTTCTTCATTGCGTCTTTTGCATTTACACAAAGATTCAAAATCAGATCCTGCAGAATCCTTCGGGGTCCAAACAAACACGGCAAACCTTCCTCGACTTCAATTAAAAGCTCCGTGGAAGCAGGAATAATTCTGCGAACCAATCCCTCAAAATCACAAACCAGCTCCCCAAGATCAATACAGTTTTTCTTAGTCTCAACCTCGCCCGAGCTCACTTTTAAGGCTCCTGAAATCAAATTAGTAGCCTGTTCCGTATAAGAAACGGTTTTATGCAGCGCATCTATAACTTCACTATTATCTCCAGACTTAGCAATACACCACTCAATAATATTCTGGACTCCAGTCAACAGATTTTTAAAATCGTGAATCATCCCACCGACAAGCCGTCCCACGAGCACCTGCCTTTCGGCATGTTGTATTTCTTCAAAGGATTTCTGCGAGCTGAATACGCTACCGACCAAGACAGGCCACTGACCATCGGGAGAGATCCTGCTGCAGTGATCAAACACCTGAATTACCTCGCCTTTGAGATTTTTAATACAGTAGCTTGCTTCAAAATTCCCACCGTCTGTTCTGACAGACGAGATCATCTTATCATACCGGGCAAGATCATCATCAACAATCAACGACCTCCAGCAAAAATCACTCATACCCTTTCCCTTCTCAAGAAGAAAAAGATCAACCAAATCGTCAACTGAGGAACACACCCACTCACCCGACGACAAGCGGTACATATAACTGAAATTAAATGGTTCGTACGTATCTGAAGAAGCCAGATGACCTGACAACTCATGAATGTTGTTTTTGACTTTTGAATCAATTTTCCAATGACTTTCAACAAGCAGAGCATACCCTTCCGAAAACTGTATACACTCAAAATCAGAAACGTCCTCCGGAACTCCTTCCAGCATAAATCTGAATGATTGGAACTCTATTTTAAAATGAGAATGCAGAGAGAAATCACAGTTACAATAAAATTCGATCCCTTCTCCAAAACAGCTTCCGTAGGAACTAAGAAGACTGTTATTACTAGCGATAACCTCATGCTTATCTATTGAAAGCAAGGCTGCCGGAACTGCTATATTTTCTACCAATGCACATAGTTTGGATGATAGTAGCGAGTCATTAAACATAAAATGTAATTTACCATAGTTAGAGATACCATACACAAGAACCTGCTTAATCAGCAAATATTGCTACATCAATGATAATGTATTTACAGTTTATTGTGAAGACTCTTTTTCACAAAAACAAACAAAGCCACCACCATAAATGCTCAACTCATGCCATACCACGTACAAAAAAACACCCTGTTCTACTTTTAAAACACAAAAGCAAAGCAGGGTACTACGGGGAAATTAATCCAATAATGGATCCCACGAAGCGTTTCTAAAAAAGCAGGCTAGAAACTGATTTCATCTTTAGATTTAAACATTCCAAGCTTCAGAAGAATCGAAGAAAAATCCTTATCAAGTTCGGCCTTCACACAGATATCCTCTCCCGTAATAGGGTGAACAAATTCAAGTTTCACAGCCATAAGCATCAAACGGTGCAGATGAAATTTCTGCTTAAACATTTTATTGTGTTTTGTATCTCCATATCGTGTATCGCCAATCAAAGGGTGCCTCAAATGAGCAAAATGTTTTCTAATTTGGTGCATACGTCCTGTCTTAGGAACAACTTCAACAAAAGAGTATCGCGAGCATTCATACGGACCGACAGGAATAGGAACTTCTAAACGCGCAATTGTACGGTATGCTGTCTGAGCTTCCTGACGTTCATCATCTTTCTTTGGATTCTTGATTGCGTAATCAATAAAACCTTCATCCTCAGTCCAACCGCGAACTAAAGCTACGTATGTTTTTGTAATTTCACGGCCGCTGAAAAGCTCTGCAAA
>JAUVCU010000207.1 GCA_030590715.1 Lentisphaeria bacterium | reverse complement strand
AGGATAAGGAGTTTCATGATGAAACTCAATCGTTTCGGTTTTATCGTTGGTGATTTTCATATTACCTCAGTATTCACGTCTCAGGTTAGATGGAAGTATATTCATGCTTTCTCTATATTTTGCAACAGTTCTTCGAGCCACAGTGTAACCGCTATCCTTCAAAGCTTTTGAAATAGCACTATCAGACATAGGCGAATGCGTATCTTCCGCATCAATAATTTTCTTCATTGCCTCTTTAACTACATTTTTCGAAATCGACTTTCCGTCTTCCAATTCATATCCGGTAGAGAAAAAGCTCCGAAGAGAAAACAATCCAAACTTGCAACGCATATATTTACTAGAAACGGCACGACTCACCGTCGTTTCATGAATTCCCACTTTATCGGCAATCTGCGACATAGTCATCGGTTTCATATGCTCAGCACCATAGCGGAAAAAATCCGTCTGCATATCCACAATCGTTTTTGTGATTTTGCGGATGGTAGTCTGACGTTGTAGAACGCTGTTAATCAGGAAAACGCCCGAACGAACTTTCTCCTTCACATAATTGCGGGTCTCCTTGGAAGTACCTTCATCACCCAACAGGTCACGGTATTTTTTGCTTATGTAAAGACTCGGAAGATATTCATTGTTCAGCATAACTTTAAAGTCGTCACCATCTTCAACCACCGTGACATCTTCCTGAACATATTCATGCGGGCTCACTTCCGCGCTCGCCGAAATACGAGGATTTAAATTTTGAATCTCAGAGATCGCGTCTTTTAAAACTTCGATAGAGATTTTCATCTTGCGGGCAACCTGAGGCAGGTGGTTTCCTCCCACATCATCAAGATATTTATCGACCACATCGTAAGTGATAGTATTCTGCATCCCTTTGCGCTCCAACTGAACAAGGAGTCTTTCGCGCAAGTTTGACGTAGCAATCCCAGCAGGTTCCAGAGATTGAACTATTTTAATAGCCGCACTTACTGTATCCAGGCTCGAACCGGAAGCCATTGCTATATCCGCAGGGTGAATATCCAAATAGGCATTGTCATTCAAGCCCGAAACAACGAGTTCACAACAAGAAAAAAGATCTTCGTCCAGTTCGAGGAATCTAAGCTGATCAAGAATGCTTTCCTGGAATGTTTCCTCGGTTGTTACCGATTCCAGATAGTGGTTTCTTCTCTCTTCGTCATCCGCAGTATGAGTTACCGATCTTGTCGATTTGATATATCTGTTTTCATCATCCAGCTGAAGAACTTTATCCAGCCATTCATCATCACTATCCGCCTTAACTTCCGGCGTTTCCGCTTCTGCAACATCTGTATTCAAAACAGGATTCTTTTCCAGTTCAGAGTCAATGAGCGTCTGCAGCTCTAGTACAGGTAAAAAAAGCATCTCAAGTGCCTGAATTTGCTGGTGAGTCATCACCTGCTCTTGGCGCATCGTTTGTACTACACTTTGTCTTTGACTGAAGTCCATCCAATTACCGTTTAAGTTTGTATTATTCTAATATTGTTCAGACCCGTACATACAACATTTCATGGCGGATTATTTGATCACGCACCACACTAGTATAATCTGAATCAATTTGTCAGCATCTTTGCTTACATGTATATAAATTTACAGGATTAATAAAAAACCTGTTATTTATTTTTATTCAATTAATTTGCGGGTGAAATGACCAAAAAAGCGACTTAAAAACACATTATTAGAGTCGTTAACTACGAGTCTTCCTTTTTTGTATTATCACCTTCAATTATTTTCCCTTTTTCATCCAATTCATTTACTTTTTCAGACATAGATTCTTCCGAATGAACATTGAGAATCTCATCAGCTAATGTTTCCTTTGATATATCAAGTTTAACAGGAGGCTCCGGCTGCACGGATCTCTTACCTTTTTTCTTTTTTGTGCCTCCCGGCTGATCTCCATAAAATACAAACCTGTAACCGCCGCCATCGGCAGAACTCTCTCCCGAATGCTCTACATTCCGCCCGGGTGGCCTTGGCATCATATCATCATTTATCATAGTTACCTCCAAGCAGACTATACTAACAACTCATCATAGCCCGCATCTTAAGCAGAATCTTCTGGTAAATCTGAGAAACTCGTCCTTCTGTGATCTGAAACACTTCTGCAACCTCTTTAACTGACATATCCTCAAAATGGCGGAGAAAAAGAATCTTCTGTTCGCGTTCAGACAAAGAGCGAAAGTTCTCACGCAATTTTTCCATAGCAAGATGCTGATGTGCTTCATCAACGGGGGAAACAGCTTTTTCGTCGGACAACACATCCATGTACCTTATCCCTTCTTTAAACTCCTGGCTCAGATTTACAGTGGTACTTCCCAAAGCGATATACCGGTCTATTTCCTGTATAGACATTGAGGTTTCTGCCGATATTTCATCATCAGTCGGTGGTCTGGACAATTCTGAGGTGATCTTGTTAATAGCATGGCAGATATCTTTGTATTTATTCCGCTGCGTTCTGGTAAGTGGGTCTCTGCTCCGCAACTCGTCCATCATGGATCCATAAATCCGCTTATAGGCAAACGTTTTAAACAGAACCTCTTTCTCTTTTGAATAATGAGAAATAGCACCGTGCAGCCCGACGACTCCGGCACTCAACAATTCTTCAGTTTCTAACATCTTGTTCAATTTATAGGAAACTTTCTTCGCTACTTTCATAACCAACGGCAAATAAAGTTCTACGATACGGAGCCTGACCGCCTCATTTTCCGGATTCTGCCAGAACTCGCCCCAGATCCGCTTTTCATCTTCCGGGAAAATCTCTTTATTTAAAGCCAAAACATTATCAATTCCTGACACGATTACGAGACCTCGTCTGATTCACAGTTATTAGAATTGTCATCTTCATGCTCCGCTTCCTCAGCCTGCTTAAGCTCGTTTTCCAAGATTGTCTGTTCTGCGGCGGCTCTCTGCTGTTCACTAAGATGTCTCATCAAAACCTGAGAAATCCCCTGTACAGCAATCATAAGAATTATAGAAGTGGCAAACATCACACACATTGAAGTAAATGCAGCCTGGAGCAGCTCATAGCCCATTAACATCTGCATGACAAAAATCAAAATAGAAATAACGAATGCCACCACAATGACAGCTCTCTGCATCAAGCCTTCATTCATCTAAAGAAAACCTCCTTAATCAACTAATGCTCAAGAATTTAGTATATCACAAAAAAAGTCAAACCTTCAGTAACCCCTTCAACAATTTGTCACCATCGAGTCTTTCAAGGCTGTTGACGCCAGCCTGCTTCTTCAAAATCCGTCCGGCTATTCGCCGTATATCTGCAGAAACGTCATCATTTTTAAACGCTTCAACAAGCGGTTTTCTCATGTGAATAGATTTTGAAACTTTGTCAGATTTTTTAATAACGCCCAAAAGGTCTATCGATTTTGACAGATACGCCTGAGCGACCTGATTCAACGCTTTCACAACCCCCTGCCCCTGAGCTTCCGAATCGGCACAATTAACAATAATCCCAATGTTGCTGGACAAATCGTCCTGATGAATCAGTTTTATCAAAGCATAGACATCCATCAACGATGTCGGCTGGGGGTTAGCAACAATCACACTTTGCGGTGTAGCCGCTATAAAAGCCGTAACATTGTGATCGATTCCAGCAGCACAGTCGAAAATCAAAACATCATAATTAGTTGCAAAAGAGATCAATTCCTTAATGAACATCCCCATTCTCGCCTGGCCGAGAGACACCATCTCTTTCGAACCGGAACTAGCAGCAAGCTTTGCCAGCGTCGTCGTTTTTCCGACACCGGTAGGTCCGACCATCACATATACATATGGCGATGCCGAAGCTGTTTCCCTGAACATGATCCCACCTGCTGTTGGAACAACAGAAGCAAGAGCCTCATGCCAGTCTCCACGCGATATAGTCCCCTTATTTCCATTTTCATTAACATTGTCGATCAGCATTGTTTTCCAGGCATCGTGCACATTATCAAGTTCAGGAATGTTTCCATTCATAGAATAAGTATTAGTCCGAGTTATTTTCTCCATCCAGTCATCTACAGCAGCGAGTTTTTCTGAATAAAACTGGTCACTGGAAAACTGATCCTCTGCTTTTTTTCGTGTAGTTGGTCTCAACCTTTTTCTCAGACTCTTTTTTTACAACGGTGTCTGCTTTTACTACAACAGTCTCCTGTGCAGTCTTCACATCCACAACGACATTTTCCTGGCTAGTCCCCGTATAACACAGGCTTAGACTAAGAAAAACAATAATAGTTTTTTGAATTGGCTGTCTCATAGT
>JAUVCU010000045.1 GCA_030590715.1 Lentisphaeria bacterium | reverse complement strand
TTTTGAATCTTTTTCATCCTGCCGCCCCATCTTTGTTCGCAATGCTGAATTTATTGACATTTGGCCTACCCCATAAAGTCGGCCAGTTATACTACACAAATTAAAGTCTATCATACTGTCTGCATTATGTGAATAGTTGGTTTTGTTCAGCACGCCATTCAACCTGATGTTTACGACGGGCACAGAGAAAAAAGTTCACCTGTTTAGTAGTAAGAATCTGTCTTTGCCTGTGAAAGTATGAATATAATTACTTCGTCATCATATCATAATCCGGAGGCAAAATAGAGATAATTGCCCTTCTTAATTTTCAGCTATTCCTCAAAAATGGAATTTATGTTAGGATTGATATTAGTAATCTTGAGTGGACCAGGATGTTTACAGCATAAGTGAAAAATACCGTTTTGTACAGAGAAGGCTCAGTGCAAAACACAGCAGAGCAAACACAATTCTAAGGTTCCCTACAAGGCGGGCAAGATAATACAGACAGAAAAGATCAAGGCATTAAAAAAAGAGTGAACATTATTGGGGATATGTCGTGGCTGTAAATAATAAAAGTAAAACGAAACTGCTTATTGTTGACGACTCCAGGTTCTTCCGTACTCTCATTGAAGACTTCATTAATAAAGACAAAATTGAAATTATAGGTGAAGCATACAACGGTATTCAGGCATTGAAGATTATAAAAAGAATCAGGCCGGATGTTATTACACTCGACATAGACATGCCTGGTATGAATGGGCTTCAGACTCTTATTGAGATCACAAAGTTCAACAAACAATCTTCCGAACTGCCTCCCATCGAAGTTATTATGGTCAGCGCATACACAAAACACAATGCAGAAATGACACTTCAGGCATTGAACCTAGGCGCAGTGGACTTTATTGAAAAGGCCCATTTCGATTCCGAGCAGACAACGATAAATTACCTCAAATCTCAGCTGGAAATGAAGATTGGGGTTATCAGAATGAGGCAAACGTGCTTTGCCGGAAATAAGTCACCAGTCTACAGAACTAAGCCGTCAGCATTAACCAGACAGGAAGCGTTAAAAACACCACTAAATTACCAATGTAAAGCAGTCAAACAAATGGTCAAACAGCGCAAGGCGCCTATCGCGGCCGGAGCAATATTTATAGGCATATCTACAGGCGGTCCAAAAGCATTGAATGACATGCTGCCTGCATTATGCGACATGACGAACCTGCCGATATTTATAGTCCAGCACATGCCGCCCGGATTCACGACGATCATGGCCGATCGCCTGGACACGTTATGTTCACATAAAGTTGTAGAGGTCACTTCACAAACACCGGTATACATGAAGCACGTCTATCTCGCACAAGGCGGCATTCACATGGGAGTAAGGGTGGCAAACAATGATCTTTTGGTATACACGATTGACATGCCGCCGGAAAATGGCTGCAAACCATGTGCGGACATCCTGTTTCGCACTGCGGCTAAAACCTATAAGTCTCAAGCCATTGGAGTCGTCCTTACCGGCATGGGCTGTGACGGAACCAAAGGTGGCAAAATAATGAAAGACAATGGGGCCCGAATTATAGCTCAGGACCAACATTCGAGCACGATATGGGGGATGCCAGCCTCAATAATCAATGCCGGGCATGTAGATGTTATTACATCCCTCATGGGAGTTCCCGGGGTCGTTCATAGCATGCTGAACAAGCGTTAGTTTATCTAAACCTGCCGAAGCTGTCTCTCCGCATCGGGATTATAGTTAAGCCAATCCCAATAGCTATCATTAGGACCTTGCTTGATATCATCAATAAAACCCTTAAAATCATCAAGTTTGCAGATCTTTGAAACGCGGCTCTTCATAGTTCCACCATAACCACGACCTTTTAAATAATCGAGGATAACCTTTCTGCCGATCTTAAGAGCGAGAGATTCATTGTAATAGTCAATCATGTTGAGAATATGCGTTTCCATCTCCTCGGCCAACTCGACCGCGGTTGGATGAAGGAAGGTCTCCGGGTCTAATAGTAGTTTAAAAATCCAGGGGTTCCCCATCGCGCCACGTGCCAGCATCACACTTTCGCACCCAGTCTGTTCTCGGATGGCATCATAAGATTCAGTCCCCATAACACCTCCATTTGCAATTATCTGAATATCCACCTCTTCACGCACGGCATCAATAACGTCATGAAATACATCGCCAGCATAAAATTTATCTTTGATTCGGCCATGTATAGTAATCGCTTTTGCTCCTGAAGCTTCCAGCCTTTTACATAGATCTACAGTAGGAGCCGGATCTTGTTCATCCAGGATCCTTATTTTTGCCGTGACGGGGAAACGGGATAATTTAACAATAGAATCAAATGCACGAATCGCATCGTCCGGTCTAAGACCTAAAGCCGCCCCTGCACCTTTTTTAACTACCTTCGGCGCGGGACATCCCAGGTTAAAATCCAGAACATCAAAATTGTATTCATTCATGATTTGTGTCGCTTTTGAGAGAATCTCCGGATTAGATCCTAAAAACTGAGCACCAAGCCACTCTTCGTTATCACCCCGTTCCATGAACCTGAAGGTTTTCGCATTTCCATAGACCAGCGAACCGGCATCGACCATTTCCGCAAACGCGTATTTACAGCCGAATCTTCGAGCAGAGTTTCTGTAGGGCAGATCGGTAAATCCGGCAAGCGGAGCGAGCAGTATAGAGTTTTCAGGGTAAAAGTACTTCATTTACAGCAACACCGTTAGTTTTAATTTCGAGAAGTATTATAAACTCAGCTTTGATTTTGTCAACGGAATTACTTCCACATTAAATGACATGTTTACCATGGCGAATTATTTATACAATAAAACTTGCTCATAGCCGAATCGTATTTACTTTAAGATCAAGTAAATGAATATTCACATAATCAAGGAAATTTCCTATGACAACTATACCAGAAACGAAGTATCTGAAAGACTATAAAGTTCCAGACTACCTTATCCCAAATGTAGAACTTGATTTTGAGATCCTAAAACATACGGTGATTGTAAAATCAAAACTCAGTGTTAAACGAAATATTCAGGATTCAACACCGTTGAAACTTAACGGTAAAGACCTTGACCTGAAATCAGTAAAAGTGGATTCAAAGGAACTTCCAAAAGACGAATATAGCGTTCAGAACGAGATACTGACTATCTTTGAACTGCCGGAAGAATTCACCCTTGAAATAACGACAGAAATAGATCCATGGGAGAATAAATCTCTTGAGGGGCTATACAAATCAGGAAACATTCTCTGCACGCAATGTGAATCGGAAGGGTTCAGACGAGTCACGTACTTCCTTGACCGCCCTGATGTGATGAGCATTTACACAACCACTGTTACAGCAGACAAGCAGGAGTTCCCTCTTCTTCTCTCAAACGGTAATCTCACAAAGAAAGAGGATCTAGGTACCGGCAGACACAAAGCACAATGGCAGGACCCTTTCCCGAAACCGTGTTACCTGTTCGCATTGGTGGCTGGAGATCTTGGAGAAATCTCCGACACATATACCACAGCAAGCGGCAAAGTTGTGGACATCAAGTTTTACGTAGACAAAGGAAATGAGCCTCGCGCTACCTATGCTGTTGATGCATTGAAACGTTCTATGAAGTGGGACGAAGATACTTTCGGGCTTGAATGCGATCTAGACATCTACATGGTTGTCGCAGTTGATGCCTTTAATGCCGGAGCAATGGAAAACAAAGGACTGAACATCTTTAACTCAAAATACGTGCTTGCTGATCAGGAATCCGCAACCGACTCAGATTACGAAGGAATTGAAGGCGTAATCGGACACGAGTATTTCCACAACTGGACAGGAAACCGCGTCACTTGCCGCGACTGGTTCCAGTTGACTCTAAAGGAAGGCCTTACCGTATTCAGGGATCAGGAATTCTCATCGGACATGACATCAAGAGCGGTAAAAAGAATTTCTGATGTACAGTGCCTGAGAGAATCACAGTTCCCGGAAGATGCAGGGCCGATGAGTCACCCTATCAGACCGGCATCATATATTAAAATGGACAATTTCTACACGTCGACAGTTTACAACAAAGGTTCGGAAGTGATCCGCATGGTTCATACTCTGATCGGAGCTGAAAGCTTCAGAAAAGGTATAGACAAGTATTTTGAGTTATATGATGGACAGGCCGTGACGACGGATGACTTTATCAACGCGATGGAGTTGGCCTCGGATAAAGATCTGACGCAATTCAAAAACTGGTACAGCCAGAATGGAACGCCGACCTGCGAAGTAACATCAAACTACGATCCTAAAGCAAAACAGTTCAGTCTAACCGTAAAACAATCGTGTGTTCCATTTAAAGACGGAACCGGGAAAGCACCATTCCACTTCCCTGTTAAACTTGGGCTGATTAATAAAGAAGGAGTTGAGATCCCGATTGAACAGTCGGAAAAAGAAGAATGCTCTCTCTCTCCGGTAATCGAAGTTACTCAGGCTGAAGAAACGTTTGTCTTCGACAATATTGAATCAAAGCCGGTTCCATCGCTTCTGCGCGACTTTTCCGCTCCCGTAAAACTGAAGTATGATTACACACAGGAAGAACTTATTTTCCTATTAGCGAATGACACCAATGAATTTGCCCGGTACGATTCTGGCCAGCAGCTTCTTTTGAATTATCTGAGAGCCCAGATTACACGCAAGAGTCAAGGCCAGGAATACATTATTGACAGTAACATTTTTGATGCGCTTGGGAAAATAATAAAAGACACCGAGCTTGATAGAGCTTTCTGTGCAAAGACACTTGTTCCGCCTACCCTTAATGGAATCGTCGATCAAATGGACATATGTGACTTTCATGCGGCATTTGAAGCCCGTGAATTCTTTATGAAAGAGCTGGCAGTGTATCACGAAGCTGAGTTGCTGAAATTTTATGAAGAGTCCAAATCGGTCGAGTATTCAACGGAGCCGCAGGAGATCGCTAAACGTAGCTTTAAAAACACCTGCCTGAGCTATCTGGCTAAATTGGATAACAAATACACAAGCCTGATATTCGATCAGTTTGAAAATTCAAAAAACATGACAGATTCCATAGCTTCTTTAGCAATGCTCGTGAATGTTGAAAGCGACAAGACGGAAAAGGCCTTGAATGCTTTTTACGAGCGATGGAAAGAGGATTCGCTGGTAATCAACAAATGGTTCGCGGTTCAGGCTTCATCTAAACTCGATTCCGTTTTCGAAGCGATAGAAAAGCTCGAGAATAACGCAGTATTTGATAAGCAGAATCCAAATAAGATCAGATCGCTTTATGGCGTTTTCTCGGGTAACCTTATCAACTTCCATGCTAAATCAGGAAAAGGATACAAGCTGATCACGGACAAGATTATCGAGATAGACAAGTTCAATCCACAAATAGCAGCAAGGCTTGCCGGCGCGTACAAAAAGTACGCAAAACTGCCCGCGGATTTAAAATCTCTAATGAAACTAGAGCTCGAGCGTATAATTCAGACCGAAAATATTTCGTCCGGACTATTTGAAGTTGTATCTAAGACAATCAATAACTAAACTTAGACTAATATAATTAAAACTAATTATTAACAAACATAATATTAAGAGATATGAATATGGAAAACCAGATACATGCAGAAACAGAAGCTCTACAGGAAGAGCTGCGTCAGTTCAAACAGGAAAAAGAGCAGATTCGTCAACTTGTGGGACAGATTGGCGGAAAGCACCAACAGAAACAGGAAGTCGCTCTTAATATCGCTTTTATCCTCGTTCTGATCGCACCGTTTCTTATCTCCTTGATTCACAAATTCTTTGCTATTGGATTTGCCGTTGATCCTTTCGTATCACTCGAAATTGGTGTACTTCTCGTTTCCCTGAAAATTATCTGGATGATGCACAAACAGGCAAAAGTTGAACATTTTCAGTTCTGGATTTTAAACTCGATAGAATTCAGACTGAACGATATATCGAAGCGCTTGAGAGAGATTGATAAAAGGACCAAATGAAGCATTTTGTAAAGAGTCAACGCATATTCATACTTACATTTGTAGTATTATCATTATTCGGAGCAATTGTTCTCTGCTCCCCATTTATCAATCACACTGATGGCATTTCATTTATTGATGCCCTGTTTACATCCACCTCTGCTGTTTGTGTAACAGGGCTTTCAACAATGTCTACCTCCGGGTTTTCCATGAGCGGCCAACTATTTCTTCTTATGATGATGCAGATCGGAGCTATAGGGATAATGACTCTGACCTCTTCAATCCTTCTTTTTGTAAGACGGCAGATGGGACTGCAGGAACGGTTAATGATCTCAGACATCAACTCAACGTTCTCTATGAAAGAGGTAGACGGCGTCCTGAAAGTAATTATTACGTATACACTGATATCCGAAGCCCTGGGTGCGTTCTTTTTGTTATTCGGCTTTCTGGCTCAAGGACTTGAGTTTGGCCCTGCCCTGTACTCTGCCGTGTTCCACAGCGTATCTGCGTTTTGTAACGCCGGTTTCAGCCTTTACGACGATAGCTTAATGTCGTGCAACAGCATGGTCAAGCTGACGGTGTCGGCTATGATTATACTTGGAAGCCTTGGGTACTACATGGTTTTCGATCTATTTCAGGTTGTCAAAAACCGTACGTCAATGAAGATCCACACCAAGATAGTCGCAGTGACAACGCTGATATTAATTTTCGGCGGAATGTTTTTCATCTACATTCTTGAAGGCGGGCAACTTGGAATAGTCGATTCATTCTTTCAATCGGTAACGTTGAGGACTGCCGGATTCAACTCCATTGACCTCACAACGCTTCAGGCATCAACCATTGTGATAATGCTGGTACTGATGATTATCGGGGCTTCGCCCGGGTCGACCGGCGGTGGTATCAAAACAACCACTGCGGCACTGATGCTTTTCGCCATCTACAACGTATTCAAAGGAAACCGCAAGTTCAGGATCTTCTCAAGAAGGATTCCGACGGAAAATATACTGCGCGCCTTTTCAATCACATTCACCTACTTTCTCGTGACTATAATAGCCACGACAGCACTGCTTTCCGCACAAGGCGGAACATTAAAAAATGCGCTGTTCGAAGTTATTTCCGCTCTCTCTACCGTTGGTTTAAGTATCGGAGCCACTGCCGATGCTAATACGGCCGGGAAAGTGATTCTTATTTTATGTATGGTAATAGGAAGAGTCGGGCCGTTCTCGCTGATGATCTTTTTGATCTCGCATAAAGAGAAAGAAAGTAAACTTAAATACCCTGAAGAAAAACTTATATTAGGATAATAAATATGAATAAAGATATAGCCGTATTCGGTTTGGGAATCTTCGGATCTAAGCTGGCAAAAGAACTGCAGAAACAGGGAAACACCGTACTTGCAGTTGATGTAAATTCTGACCACATAAAAAATATAAAAGACTACGTTTCACAGGCGATTATCGCCGACGTTACCGATAAAGATGTGATCACTGAACTTGGCGTGCAGAAGTTCGATGCGGCGGTTATCTGCATGAGCGATAGCCTTGAAAACCAGATCCTGTGTCTGACTCACCTGAAGAACCAGGGCGTTAAAAAAGTGATCGCAAAAGTTAATACTGAGATCCAGAAGGAGATTCTGATAAAACTCGGTGCAGACGAAGTGATCCAGCCGGAAGAAGAAGCTGCAATACGTCTGGCAAGACTCGTTTCCGTGCCGAATATTATTGATATGTATAAATTGAAAGATGCCCACATAGCCAGTGCGAAACCGACAAAAGAGATGTGCGGTTCAACACTAAAAGAGATAGGGCTACTGCAGAAATTCAATATTTCCGCGGTACTAATCAAACGCAGTGAAGATGAAGAAGCACAACTTGCCTGGAACCCGAATATTGTTATTAGTGAAGATGACGAGATTACCGTAATCGGAGCCAAAAAAGATATCGAAAATGCATTTAGGGAATAGTCTCTAGCTAAGCTAGCATGAATCTCTGGGGGGGGGCAAAACTTGAAAGGCACTACAAGCTTCAGCTTGAAATAAGCAAGCTGAAGCTATTAAATACCTAAAGTGTCTTCAGGTATTTAGCCAGAGCGAGAAGCTGCTTTTTCAGACGGCGATCAGCGGCATCCGCATCAGCCTCTACATATTCGATCAAATGAGCCAACTCATCTTGAGTTATTGACACATGACAATTCTCTCCATCTCGTACAATACTCTCCATTACATCTTCCAGTTTCTCAACTACTAGCGAATTAGAGCTTAAAAGGTCAAATTCAACCTCTGTTATTTCTATCTGTTTCTTTTCCATTATTTACTTCTCTACCTATTTTATATTAATATTTTCTAATCGTTTCTACTAAATTTCACTTTCGTGGGCCATGATGTCGCTTAAGGAATCAAATACCAGACACCCTGTTTCTTCCAGACGCGCACGGTTATTATGTCCGCTTAATACCAGAACGCAATCAGTCCCGATCGACTCAGCAACTTCAAAGTCGTGTTGGGTATCTCCGACAAAAAGAACTTCTTTCGGATCGATTCCAAGCTGCTTAATGTAGTCCACGGCATTCGCTACTTTACTCTCTGCATAAATATCATTCAGTCCGATAATATCCATAAAGAAATCATTTAACTCAAAGTGGGTAATTGCCTGCTGAAGAGTCTCGTGATTATAGGCGGAAAGAACGGACTGGGTAACATTCATGTCCTTAATATATTTTAAGACCTCAACGGCATCGTCCTGAAGCAGACATTTAAATCTGCGCTCTTCGTATTCCGCAATCCACTCAACAGCAATATCCTCATAGCGCTCTTTTTCAAAATCGAATCCCAGTTTGCGGTAATATTCTTTAATAGGGAATCCCATTTTCTGCTGGTACGCTTCTTCATCCATGGTCTGCATGTTGCGCTTCGCCATAACATTATTAGTTATCTCAAGACAAAGCCACGCATCGTTCCACAGCGTCCC
>JAUVCU010000146.1 GCA_030590715.1 Lentisphaeria bacterium | reverse complement strand
TTGATCCAAAAGAACGTGTAATCACCCACTTCCTGTGTAATATTTTCAGAAGAAGTTGGTTGTTTCATTTTTGATCCGGAATAACTGGCTTTGACTGTGTATTGTCCTGGAGAAAGCAATAGTGTCTTGTAATTGCCATTGACCATTTTGAGGCTTCCTACTGCTTTTCCATTTTTTTGTATATGAAGATCAAGGCTTTTGTTCTTTGTTGAAGAAATATTATTTGGGGTAGTGTAAAGCACAATTAGTTTGGTGTGGCTATCGAAGTGCCATTGCTGTGGAGTCGGGATTTTGCCGAGATTGTAATTTGGAATAGTTGATTGTTGTGGTTTAGGATCAGGAATATTCCCAACTGATTTATGCGGTGCTTGTTGTTTGTCTGTTGAGCAGCCGTTAAGAACCAGTAACCCTATCATAGTCAGTAAAATGACCCCTGCTGATACACCTCTTTTTTTTATTATCATCTGCTCAATCCCTTTCTAATTGTTAGCGATACTAATCATTCTATTTAATAATCTTGTGTTTCGCTATAGAAATGGACGTTTTTTTTGGCTATAAAAAACAGTAAGTCTGAAATAGAAACGGTTATAATTGCTTTTAATCAAAAACTAAAACTGATCGCCGAAATTGTCTTTATGATGAGATCGGATGTTTTTTAGTACAGAAATACCAACATTTAGATGCTGGCTGGTAAAGTTTTCGAATACTTTTTTTGCACTTTCTTTTGTTTTAACTCCCTCTTTTTTAAGAGGAAGGTCAGAAATAAGCATTAAGGCACCGATCGGAACTGATCTTGAGAAGCCGACGGAAAACAATGTGGCGCATTCCATGTCGATTGCCTGACAGCGTTCCGCATGCAGATTCTGCTTGAATTTTTCGTTAAATTCCCAGAATCGTACATTGGTGGTGTGGATTACTCCATTGTGGTATTTGAGATTGCGGCGGACAAGTTCTTCACAGACAAATTGTTGAATGTCAAATGAGGATAGGGCAGGACATTGCGGCGGCATATAAGCATCCGAAGTCCCTTCTTCTCTGATTGCTGCTAGCGGATTGAAAAAGTCTCCGACAGCATATTTTCTACTTAATCCCCCGCACATTCCAAGCATAAGTACTGCTTTTGGACGGATGAATGATAATAGTTCGACAATCAGTGCAGCGACCGGTGAACCTACACCGAAATCAATAATCGTGATGTTTTCTTTCGGGCAGTGACAGATACGCATTGCGGAGCCGTGCAGAATCGGGACTGAATGTATTTCGGAAAATGCATCAAGATATCTCCTGAAGTTTGTCAGAAGGATATAGGGCTGAAATTCGTGTTTGTCGCTTCCTGTGTAGCGTTCGAGTGTGCTGATTCCTACGTGGTCACGTGAAAAAAGATCAATATCTTCAATATCATCTTCGGTGAGTTTAAGTTTGTTCATAGCGGTACTCCTTTATGTAAATTCTACCATGAACGGGTCATTTTGACAAAACTAGTTATTTCGAAACTATGTCGTTAATACTGCAAAAAAAATAGCCATTAACTAATTCTTATATTAGTTAATGGCTATGTAGTATTCTTTTGTGTAACTAAAAGGTGCTTTTATAGACCAGCTTTCTCATCAAAACCAAATCGGATATTAAGATTTTGAACAGCTTGTCCGGAAGCTCCTTTTGTCAGGTTATCAATACAACTTGTAACAATAACTTTATTCGTGTGATCATCATAGGTAAACCCGATCTCACAAAAGTTTGTCATAGTAATGTGTTTTGTGTCAGAAAGAGCTCCGTGCTTAAGAACACGTACAAATGGCTCATCAGCATATGCTTTTTCATAAGCATCAGCAATTTTCTCTAAAGTACAGCCTTCGTTAGCATCGAAGAAAATAGTTGAGTTGATTCCGCGGTTAACAGGTACAAGGTGCGGAGCAAAGTTGATTTTGATATCGTCAATTCCGGCAGCTACGGCAAGCTCCTGTTCCATTTCTGGAAGGTGACGGTGACCAGAAACGCCGTAAGCGCGAAGGCTTTCATTTGCTTCCGGGAAAATGAACGGAAGGTCAACTTTACGACCGGCTCCAGTAACTCCACTCATGCATGATGCTACGATTCCTTGTGTCGAAACAAGTCCTTCGCGAAGAAGAGGTGTTCCGGCAAGGATTACGCTAGTAACATAGCATCCAGGGCAGGCGATAAGGTCTGCTGTTTTTATCTGGTCACGGTAAAGTTCCGGAGAACCGTAAACAGTATCCGGTAGAAGTTCCGGCGCAGGGTGATCAACTTTGTAATATTTCTTGTATTGAGCCAGGTTTCTTAGGCGGAAGTCAGCACTGATATCGATTACCACAACTCCACCATCTTTAAGTGGAAGAGCATATTCTGCTGCAAGTCCGTGTGGAAGCGCAAGGAATGCGACGTCACATTCTTCAATGATTTTATCTACATTCGGAGTCGAGAATGTCAGTTCACTTTCCGCAAAGCGCGGGAAAATTTCTCCAATTGTCATTCCGTCGTATTTTCTTGATGTAATAACAGATATTTCACAGTTGGGGTGACGCATTAGAAGGCGAAGTAATTCTTCTCCAGCATAACCTGCAGCTCCAACAATCGCTACTTTAATTTTTCTCATACTATTCATTATCCTTTTTTAAGTTGTGATCAGACCGATCAGACCGATCAGACCGATGAACAGTTGCAAACAAAAAAAAACTACCAGCTGAAAAACAACTGGTAGTTTGAAGTACGTAAACTGAATTTCCAAAAGAGGAAATCCAGAATAAGAGTTTCCTAACGTTTCGAGAACTGGAACTTCTTACGCGCACCAGGCTGACCTGGTTTCAGACGTTCTTTAACACGTGCATCACGTGTAAGCATACCTGAGCTTTTAAGAGCAGTATGATTAGACTCATCAAATTTAACAAGTGCACGAGCGATTCCGTGACGAAGAGCTCCTGACTGTCCAACAACTCCACCACCCTTGATGTTGGCGAAGATGTCAAATTTACCTTGTGAATCCGTTGCAACTAGTGGCTGGTTTACGTAACCAACTAGAGCATCATTCGGTAGGTAAGCTTTGATATCTTTTTTATTGATAACGATCTTTCCTGTACCAGGACGAAGGCGAACGCTTGCTGAAGCGCTTTTTCTACGACCAGTTGCCAAAATTTCTTGTGTTGCCATTGTTTATAGCTCCTTACGCTTCTACTTTAACTGGTTTCTGAGCTGTATGTGGGTGAGTTTCACCAGCATATACACGCATTTTACGGAATTGAGCACGTCCTAGGCGACCGTGAGGCATCATTCCCCAAACAGCATCGCGAATTAGGCGTTCTGGATTTTTCTCACGGATAACATCCGCAGTATAATCCTTCTGTCCACCACGGTATCCTGAGAAGTCCTGGTAGATTTTTTGCTCGTTTTTCTTTCCTGTAAGAACAGCTTTCTCAGCGTTGATTACAATTACTTGTGCTCCAGTGTCTACGTGTGGAGTATAAGTAGGTAGATCTTTTCCGCGTAGAGCATTTGCGACTCTCACTGCTAGGCGACCTAGTGGCATTTCTGCGGCATCGAAAAGGAGTACGCGACCCTTAACTTCACCTGGTTTTGCAAGATACGTTTTCATTTTAGTGTCTCTTTGTTTACTAATGTTAATCGGGAAGTCCTCACTTCCTCTTATAAAGGTCGTGTAAGTTATCCTAAGGAAAGGTTAATTCAAATTGATATTGTATAAAAATACAGCTTTGATATTTGTTCGATGTTACGCCTAACTCATACATTGGTAAGAAGTAATAAAAAGGAACTCAATTGAAAACTGAGTTCCTTGTGTTGTCTGTCTTTTCTGAGTGAAACTCTGATGGTTTGAGATCTTTTGTTTTATTGATCTTTTAATGCCGCTTTTGCCGCAGTTATTAGTACTTCTGAATTTAGTCGTACTTTGTAGTCCGGATTGACATAGCTGAAAGTGATTTTGCCGGATGCGTTTACGATAAAGACTGAAGGTACCGGTAGCATGTGATGTTTCTCTCCAGAACTTGCTTCCAGGTCGATTCCATACTTTGCATATTTTTCAATTGTTTTATCATCAACAGTAAATGCGACTCCAAACGCCTTTGCTGCATTCATTTTTGAATCAGATATCAATGTGTAGGAAAGGTCCATTTTGTTGATGCTCTTTCCGATTTCTTTCGGCAGGTCCGGGCTGATGGCTATAATCTGATACCCAAGTTCAATTAGTTCATAATGAGATTTTTGAAGCAGTGATAGATGGCCGTTGCAGAACGGGCACCAGCCTCCGCGGTAAAAAATGATAATGGAAGGTTTGCCTTCAGTCTGCAGCTTTAAATTTGCGGCTTTTCCGGTAGATGTTTTCACTTCTGCTTCCGGTACCTCTGATCCAATCAGAATCGGGCAAATATGATCTGGTGATTTAGGCTCTTCTGCTTTTAATGAGCTAAGGCTCGTGAATAAAACAGCAATAAATATAATGCTCAGTCGTTTAAACATCTTTAGATACTCCTTTAGCGTTTATAAAAAAATAGCGTAAAACCGTAGATCGATTTTACGCTATTAAAGAGGCTTTGCCTATCGTGATGATAACCAAATAGGAGGTTAGCTGTCGCAGGTGTTCTTCATGTCGCATTTAAAAATATTCTGCCCCCGATAAGTGTACTTACTGAGTAGACGCCGAGTGAGAAGTGTTGGAGTACAAGCTTTAGCTTGTTGGAGTTCTCCTCAGATACTCAAACTAAAGTTTGAACTCCTACACCTTTTTATATTTTATTGGGGGACGTTAATAAGATTTTTAGAAAATAGGTGTTCATGCGTGCAGTATATCATTCCCAGATAAGGGTATTTACTGAGTGGACGCAGCGTAAGAATTGTTGGAGTACAAGTTTCAGCTTGTTGGAGTTCTCCTCAGATACTCAAACTAAAGTTTGAACTCCTACACCTTCTTATATCTTATTTTTTGGGAGTAAATATACTTTTTGAGGAAGATACGTTGATTTTTGATTCTATTTTATCGTTTTCTAATAAGCGTATGTACTGAGTAGACGCCGCGTAAGAAGTGTTGGAGTACAAGCTTTAGCTTGTTGTTTACATATCATCTGTATCCCATGATATTCCCATAGTATTAATATTATATTTAGTCCAAATGT
>JAUVCU010000259.1 GCA_030590715.1 Lentisphaeria bacterium | reverse complement strand
AAATCGAGCACTCTTCACTTTCTAGGTCTTTTCTCAGATGGAAACGTTCACAGCCATATCGATCACTTGACAGCTATGATCAATCAGGCTAAATCAGAAGGCGTTAAGACAGTTCGTATTCACGCTCTTATCGACGGACGTGATGTTCCTGAAACTTCTGCTCTTGAATATGTGGCTCCTTTTGAGGCATTCCTTGCTGAGATCAACGCTGAAGGATTTGACTACAAAATCGCTTCTGGTGGTGGACGTCAGGTAATTACTATGGACCGTTACGATGCTAACTGGAACATGGTTAAACTTGGATGGGAAACTCACGTGCAGGGTAAAGGTGATATGTTCCCTACAATGACTGATGCTATCACTGAGCTACGCGCTAAGACTGGTAAGATTGACCAGGACCTTCCTCCATTCGTAATTTCAGAAGATGGAACTAATCCAATCGGACCTGTAGTTGATGGAGACTCTCTTGTATTCTTCAATTTCCGCGGAGACCGTTCTATTGAGATCACAGCTGCATTCGAAAATAAAGAACTTGATAAATTTGACCGCGGAACAGTTCCTGATGTTGTTTACGCTGGTATGATGGAATACGATGGTGACCTTCACATTCCTGCTAAATACCTTGTTTCTCCTCCAACAATCGACCGCACAATGTCTGAGTACCTTTGCGGAACTGGTATTAAGCAGATGGCTGTTTCTGAAACTCAGAAATACGGACACGTTACATACTTCTTCAACGGTAACAAATCTGGATACTTCAACGAAGCGATCGAAGATTACGTTGAAGTTCAATCAGATGTTGTTCCTTTCGAAGAGCGTCCTTGGATGAAATGTGCTGAAGTTACTGACGTAATTCTTGATGCTATCGATGCTGAAAAATATGACTTCATTCGCGTTAACTATCCTAACGGTGATATGGTTGGACACACTGGTAACATGCATGCGGTTATTACTTCTCTTGCAGCTCAGGATATTTGTATTGATCGCGTACGTAAAGCTGTTGAAGCTAAAGGTGGAGCGCTTATCATTACTGCTGACCACGGAAATGCTGACGACATGTACGAGCACACAAAATCTGGTGAAGTTGCTAAAGATGAGAACGGTGTAATTAAGCGTAAGACAAGTCACTCGCTAAACCCTGTTCCATGTGTTGTATTTGACCCTGCTTCAGAAGGTGAGTATGATGTAAACCTTAAAGAAGGTCTTGGAATCAGTTCGATTCCTGCGACAGTTATGAATCTTCTTGGTTATGAAGCTCCAGAGGACTACGATCCATCTATCCTTGTAGCTAAATAATCGGTTTTTCTGATTGATCAAAAAGCCCGTTGCTAGTTTTAGCATCGGGCTTTTTTTCATACTGCATCTTCTTATACCGCAAGCGGTATAGATCTATTTGACTGCGTCCTGCTGGCGCAGAAGGTTTAATTGCCTTGTTTGAGGTCAAACCCGTAGATCAAAAGCTAAGATTTAAACCGTTAAAAGTGTAATCATTACTTAATGAAGAATGTATTGAACTAATAATCATTTAATATCCAGAGCGAATAATGAAAGTAATAAGAGATAAAGATGGTTTTTTCGGCATTGGAATAATGCATGGGAAGCACGAACACAACATCGGTACGCTATGGCGTTCAGCATATATTATGGGAGCATCATTTATTTTTACGATCGATCATAAATACAAACATCAGTGTTCAGACGTACAGCACGCCTGGCGTAAAATTCCGTTGTTTCAGTATAAAACATTTGACGATTTTTATGAGAATCTTCCTTACGACTGCCAACTTATCGGAATGGAAATGGATGAGAAGGCGGAGCCTATTAGTGAGTTTAATCATCCTAAGCGATGTGTGTATCTGCTGGGATGTGAATCGAACGGGCTCGGACCGAAGGTGTTGGATAAATGTCATAAGCTTGTTTACCTTCCGGGCGAACACAGCCTGAACGTTTCTGTTGCCGGAAGTATTGTTATGTTCGACAGGATTAATAAAGCTTAGTTTTCTTTGTCGTTATTGGCGTCTTCGTCTTTGCTCGCTTCTTTTTCTTTGAAATAAGCGAGGAAGCCGGAGCCCCTATTAATTTCTTCTGGTTCTACTCTTCTGAAATTGACGGTCGGAGTCGACTGGAATGCTGTTTTCTGAAGTAGATTTATGTACTTTTTCTGCTTTATTACCTTTTCTGTTTCAGTCATTAAGTCATTGCTTTGCAGCAGTTCTTTTTCTGTATTGGCTACAAGGTACACGGTTTGACCAATTCTTATTTCATCTCCGGTCATTACCGGGGCAGGGGCCTTTATAAAAACATTATTCACTCGCACACCGTTTGTGCTGTTGAGATCAACCAGGACCAGCTGATTGTCTTCGAGTACGACTTTACAGTGATTTCTTGATGATTTTTTGTCAATTACACATATGTCATTGGTTTCGGAACGGCCTATTTTGTTGTCTCCCCCCTTCAGGATAAATTCTTCTCCTTTACCCATTCCACTTATGCATATCAGCTTTGGCATTTTTTGAGTCGCTCCTTACTAGGTTTATATATATGCTTATATTAGTGAATATTAAGTTTATTCTGTTTCGTTTACAAGCCTAATCTACCTGCTTCATATATTTTTTGCATGATTCAGTTTTTAGTTTGGTCAAATACTTTTTAGGTTTTGTCTGTATAGAGACCATTTTATAATTAATATTGCCGAGTATCGTATGATGAAAATTTAAAATAGAAAAATCAGAGCTGTAATTATGAAGTTATTTGATACACACTTTCACGTCGGCGGTGATGTCGACCTAAATGAATATTATGATAAATCGAGAGAACAGAATGTAGAATACTTTATGTCAGTTGGTGCAGACTATGAAGAATCTATCAAATCTAAGTTTTTTGCCAATAATTTTGAAAACGTCTGGTATACCGCTGGTGCACATCCGCATCACGCTAAAGATTGCTATGACAGTATTGCTATGTTTGACGAGTTTGAAGGAGAAAAACTGAAAGCTGTCGGTGAAATCGGGCTTGATTATTTTTACGAGAATTCCGACCGTAAAGTTCAGCGTAAGGTTTTTGAGATGTTTCTGGAGTCAGGTCTTAAAAAGAATCTTCCGGTGGTTATTCACTGTCGTGATAAAGACAATGAAGACGGCGCTTATTCCGACTGTTTTAGTATGGTGCAGGATTTTGTGAAAGACGGGGGGCGTTTTGAAGTTCACTGTTATACCGGTGAAAAATCATGGATGGAAAAGTTTATTGATCTTGGCGGATATATAGGTGTAACGGGAATAATCACTTTTCCGCGGGCTCAAAATGTGAGAGATCTGATTCCTCATATTCCGAACGACAGGCTTCTGCTTGAAACCGATGCTCCATATCTCGCACCGGTTCCTTATCGCGGGAAAACAAACAGCTCTGCTTATATTATCGAAGTCGCGCGGAAAGTCGCGTCAGAAAAAGTTATGCCGATTGAAGAATTGGTTCAAATGACGACAAAGAACGCTCATACGTTTTTTAATATCCGATAGTTCTGCTGGGGCAGAAGTTTTATCTTTTTGATAACCCATGTTTCTGCTTGGGTTATTTTATTCATGATTACTTAGGGGAAACAATGAAAGACAAAGTGTTTGCATGGCTGCAGCTTGTGAGGTTGCCGAATATATTTACCGTTCCCGGCGATGTTCTTGTCGGTTATTTTGTTGTTTCTTATCTGATCTTTCCTCCTTCTGAGATTACAAATATATTCTTTGCTGTTTTGTC
>JAUVCU010000271.1 GCA_030590715.1 Lentisphaeria bacterium | reverse complement strand
CTATTTAAGATTTACGGAAGGTGTTTCAAGGATGATTATTGTTTGCTGGCTGTAGGGGATAGGATAAAATATAGCCGATATAATTCAAGATGGGATTTAACCACCTTATAGCAAACAGGATAAAATATAGCCGATATAATTTAAGATGGGATTTAACAACCTTATAGCAAATGGATTGTGGATTTATTTAGTCTCAAGAAAACAAGACTAAGTTGATGCATTTAAAAGCTGTCAGGGGGATATAACTATGAATGCTCTTAATATAAAAAAAGACCAGGATCTGCATGGGGCAAATCCCGGTCTGAAATATGGCTGGCTGCGGTTTAGCTTTTTTTAAACTTCAGAAGGAGTGGGTAGACTTTGCACGCCAGGCAGAATCCGAATGCAGCTTCCAGAAACGCGAAAAACATGAATATGCTGATAACTGCCATATTTACCATATCGAGCTTTAAAAAGCTTAGTGCGAGAATCAGAATGCTGAAAATGAATCCGAGTTTAGCCGCGAACAGTTTCGGGCCGGCATTTGTCATCTTCGGTTTCGCTTTTAGAGTTTTCAGGATCGTCTTGCTGATTATTGCCAGCGGGCTGAATTTTGGTGATAGGAAGCCGCGGATCAGAAAGTCCACTGCTAGAAAGGCGATCACATAAATTGATTGCGTTGCGGCATACACGGCAAGCGTTGTTACTGTTAGTGCTCCGTTTATTCTCGCTGCTTTTTCGTTTATCTGTTTAAACGATATGGGGCATACGTTACTCATTGTTGAACTCTCCGTATATAATGTTTTTGTTATGTTTAATATAGTTGATAATCTGAATAAAAAAGATGTAAGCCAGATATATTATCTGAAAATTAATAAACCCTTGGTAATTTAGGTGTTAAATGAAGTTGATGATTGAAGCGCTTAGGCTATATTTTTTTTAATATCGAGCAAGAAAACGTAAAAATGGCAGGTTCACAGAACTGTTGTTTTATAAACACTATATAATCGGGAAATATTGATGTCAGAGCAGGGTGATAATCCAGAAGAGTTAGATGGTGTAGAAGAACCAAAATCCGTAGTAGTAGAGGCGGAGGTTGTAGATGAAGAAGAGGTTGATCCAGCCACAATGATGGCACCGGCAAATACCCTGCTGAGAAATTTGATGGATTACAACTTTATCGAATATGCTTCTTACGTAATCAAAGAGCGTGCCATTCCGGATGTGGATGACGGGCTTAAGCCGGTTCAGCGAAGAATCCTCTGGTCGCTTCTTAAAATGCACGATGGTAAATTTCACAAGGTTGCGAATGTAATCGGTTATACGATGCAGTTTCACCCGCATGGTGACGCGTCGATCGGTGACGCGCTGGTGGTTTTGGCCAACAAAGAATATTTCATCGAAAAGCAGGGTAACTACGGTAATCTTTTTACCGGTGATGTTGCGTCTGCAGCTCGTTATATCGAGTGTCGACTTAAACCGTTCGCCACTGAAGTTCTTCCGAATAATGATCTGACCGAATTTGTTGATTCGTATGACGGAAGAAATAGAGAGCCGGTTTGTTTCCCAAGTAAAATTCCTTCACTTCTTATGCTGGGAGCCGAAGGTATTGCCGTGGGAATGTCCACTACTATTATGTCGCATAACTTCAAAGAACTTTTGGAAGCTCAGATCAAGATTCTGAACGGTGAAAATTTTCAGCTTTATCCTGACTTCCGTCAAAAAGGTCTGATGGATATACGTGAGTATGCGGACGGAAATGGTCGAATTACTCTGCGCGCAAAAATAGAGATCATAGGTCGCAAGCTTTATATCCGCGAGATTCCAGCTTCGACAAATACCGAGAAACTGATTGCTTCGATCGAGCGCGCCGTTAATAAAGGTAAGATCAAGATCGCTTCGGTGAATGACTTTACTACCGACAAGGTTGAGATCGAGGTAGCACCTGTTCGAGGATACGATCCTAAAAAAGTTTTAAACGCACTGTACGCATATACCGATTGTTCTGTTTCTATATCACCGAATCTGATTGTTATTAAAAACAATAGACCGGTTCAGATGACGGTAACTCAGGTACTGACGAGAAACACAGCACGACTTCAGGAATATCTGAGAAGAGAACTTGAGCTGGCGCTGGCTAAGCTTCAGGAACGCTACCATGAGAAAACGCTGGCTCAGATATTTATCGAGCACAGAATCTATAAGCTGATCGAAGAGTGTGATACATTCGAGCTGGTAATGAGCGAAGTACGCCGTGGGCTGGAACAGTTCCGCCACATGCTGCAGCGCGATATTACCGATGCTGACATTGAAAAACTGCTGGCTATTCCAATCCGAAGAATTTCTCTGTTCGATATGAACAAGAATAAGAAAGACCTGGAAGAGATTCTGGCAGAGATCGAGAAGATCCTGAAAAACCTGAAAAGAATCAAAGCGTATACTATTAAGTACGTTAAAGGTCTTCTTGATAAATATGGAGATCAATACCCGCGCCGAACTGAGATCGAGACATTTGAAAAGATCGATCTGAAAGCGGCTGCTTTGAGTAATATCAAAGTTGGATGGGATAAGAAAAATGGTTATATCGGAACAAAAGTAAAAAGTGACGAGTTCATTAATGTATCTGAATACGATTACCTTTTCTGCCTGACGCGTGAAGGTAACTACAAGATTATCAATATTCCGGAAAAGACATTTGTCGGGCGCCTTTACTACTTTATGAAGTACGATAAGAACCTGCAGTACGGAATTGTGTACCGTGAAAAGAAATCTAAAAAGTGTTATGCGAAGCGCGTGAATATTAATAAGTTTATTGCCGATAAAGATTATATGCTTTGTCCGGAAGGCTGTAAGATCGAGATAATTACTTCGCGCCCTAATTCTATTTATCAAGCAAAGATCGCTTCTAAGAAAAGCGGTGGAGAAGATACTTTTGTAAAAGTCGATTTGATGGAATTCCCAGTTCGTGCGTCAAAAGCCCGTGGGCAGCTTGTTGCAC
Organism: Lentisphaeria bacterium; assembly: GCA_030590715.1. GTDB lineage: Bacteria > Verrucomicrobiota > Lentisphaeria > Victivallales > JAUVCU01 > JAUVCU01. Next base: position 636 of record JAUVCU010000271.1, on the reverse strand, counting down.
CTAAACCTGTTGATTCATTTAAATTCCTTGGTCTTTCTGTTAGTGCTGAAGAAGAGAAACAAGCGAAACTAGATGCTAAAAAATCAGCAGAAGAAGTTCCAGCTGAAAGCGTTGAGACAATCATCGCTGAGCGAGTTAAAGTGATTAAGGCTCAATTCAAAGATGATGCTCTACAGGCTATGATCGACCTGAATCCGGAAAAGTATGCTAATGTTCATGCTGATGATATCCAAGATGCGGAATGCATAGAAGAAAGTACTGTGGCCTCTGAGGAATCAAAAGTTAAGGTAATTCCTGAAAAAATTGAAGAAACAGTGGAAGTGGAAAATACAGCTGAAGAAGTTTCTGTTCCGGAAGAAGAGCCGGAGCAAGTTGATGACTCTGCGGAAGAAGAAACAGAATCTTCAGCGGATCTAAAAACAGATAATACTGAAGCCGGTGCGAAACTGATTCAAAAAAGGATTGAGGAAGAAAAAGCACAGCCTGTTGAGCAAACATCAGTTGAAATCGTTGAAGAAGAAAGTGAAGCTGCAGAGGCCGTTGAAGTTGAAACTTCTGTTGAAAGCTTTGAAGAGCCGGAAACTCCTGTTGAAGAAAATACGCCCGAGGAAAAAGTTGAGGAACCTGCATATGTTG
>JAUVCU010000349.1 GCA_030590715.1 Lentisphaeria bacterium | reverse complement strand
TCGGCATGCGATGCATCTGATAGAAATCTGGACAACTCGGTATCACTGTATTTTATTATGTCGGAGGCTTGTTACAAACAATTGTTTGAATAAAATTGAAGTTACACAAACAAAGGAGACGACTTAGATGGGAAATAAAAGGTTGCAGACTAGACAGGCGATAATAGATGTGTCGCTGAAATTGTTTGCAGATGATGGTTTAGCCGGGGTCAGTATTCGGACAATAGCAAAAGAAGCTAAGGTAAATGTAGCGGCTGTAAATTATCATTTCGGTAGCAAAAGTAACCTTTACTTTGAAGTTATTCGCTACGTCTTCACTGAATGTGGACGGGATCTTCCTGAAGATTTTGAAAAACGTGTCGATGAAGCATGCTCACATGCAGAGTTAAGTGATCTTGTGAAGTCACTGGTCAATGTGAAGGTTGACTCTTTTCTCGAAGATTCCGGCGGTATAGAACGCTGTAAACGGCTGATGATGATTCGCGTATTTTTGAATGATGAACTTGCAGATAAGATGATGGATGAGTTTCGTGATGAACATGAACTTCAGGTTAAACTTTTCAGAAAAGTGAACCCGGAGTTAACAGAAAATCAGGCACAACTCGCAGTTCTATCAATGATTGGGCAGTTAGCATTCTATATATTCGGCCGAATTATGGTCTACTCGACAATGAATACAACGAACTATTCAAAAACCTTTATTGCCGAACTAAAACAGATGATCCTTTTGAATCTCACAGCTCCACTCAAATTAAACGAAATGGGAGGAGGATAATCATGTTTACTGCAACTAATCCACTATCAATTATTCTAGCTCGTGCTCTTGCTTGTTTGTGTTTTATATCCTTTCTTTGCGGTTGTCAGACACAGACTGATTCGTATAAGTTGCGAATGGAAAATGTGAAGTCGTATAGAGAGATGCAAACGGAAAAATTTAAACAACTTCTGAATGGTGATGAAAACTTAACACTTAGTGCCGCAGTTGAAATCGCGTTGCAGAACAACTATCAACTGGAACTTAACAAATTGGAACTGCGATTGGCGAAGCTGGGTGTTGATACAGCATTTGGAGAGTTTCTGCCTAAAATCGGGTTAAGTGGATCGCAACAGGGATCTGACGTGGCTCAAGGAATCAAAACAGGTGATGGGTATCGCCAAATGTCGGACCAATATAAATCACACGTTTCTTTGTCAATTCAGCAATCAATTTTCAATCCTCAGGCTTGGTTTATACATCAGATGCTGAAAACCGGAGTTGATATTCAATCACGACTTAATGAGCGGTTAGCACAACTGATTACACTTCAGGTAAAATCGCACTATTTTGCTTATTTTATTATTGAGGAGGAGATCTCTGCTTTAAAGCAGAAGACAGGCGAACTTGAGGTTTTAATAAAAGAGAACAGCTCGCTGGTACATGAAGGGATGGTTCTTAGTTCTGATCTTCTTCAGTTAGAGGCAAATCTTGCCGCGTTGGAATTGAGATCAGCGTCATTAGCAGGTGATCAAGTATATGAAAAAGCTCAGTTGCTTAAAGTTATGGGGCTATCTCCAGACAGCAAAGTGGAGTTAGAGGAGCCTGAGTTAATTGTTCCGGAATTTGCCTGTTTGAGTAATTTAACTGCAAAGGCACTTGTTCAGCGGAAAGAACTGTTCAGTGCAGATTTACAAAATGAGCTGGGCGAGGAGGAATTAAACCGAAGTATTGCGGCATTTCTCCCAACTCTTGGAGTTTCTGCCAACCGCTCCCATTCATCGGATTCATATCTGCAGTATGCGAATACGTGGAATTACGGGGTAGCGGGCGTGGTGTCGATTTTTAACGGTATGAAAAATATGACCAACTACAAAGCAGCTAAAGTGAAAAAGACAGGGGCTGAATTAAAAAGGGATCAGCAGACTTTGAGTGTCATTTTGGACGTTGTGAACGGTTATAAGGTTTTTCAGGATAGTCTTGGAATATTAGAATTGAGCAAACAGAACCTGAATGTAACAGAACAAAGATTGGAAGAAGGCAAGGCCTTAAAGAGAGAAGGGCTAATCGAAACATCAGTGTATTTACATCTTCTTTCATCAAGAAACGCGGCAAAAGCTAACCACACTATAGCAAAATATAAAGCCGTTCTGGCAGGGTCAGCACTACAGGATGTGATAGGATATCAAAATGAGGGGAAGGAAAATGAAAATGAGTAAATTATTAAGAAATATTGTAGTGTGCGTGTTAGTTATCGCCGTAGGGCTCACATTTGGCTTTAAAGGTGAGGACGGTTCAGGCGAAACTAAAGATCTGAGAGCATCAGAACCGGTTGCCAAGAATGTTTTAACAAAGCAACCACGCAAGCTTGTTTTTGAAGATAAATTGACTGTCATTGGAAATTTCGTAGCTTGTGATACTGCAATTATCTCGACAAAAGTGTCTGGAGTTCTGGAGAGCATTTATGTTGATGAAGGTGATTACGTTGTCAAAGGTAAAACAAAATTATTTCAATCAGATGCTGTGAGCCTGAAGGAGCAGGTCGTAATTGGCGAGCAGCAATTAGAGGTTGCCAGGGCAACTGTTGAAGAAAAAAATGCTAACCTTGAACGTGTGACTGCGGATTTTGACAAAGCGAAGTTGGATTATGAACGCTATAAGCGGCTTTATGAAAATGA
>JAUVCU010000244.1 GCA_030590715.1 Lentisphaeria bacterium | reverse complement strand
ATTCAAGCAGCTCCAATGGCAGCAGCTCCTGTAGCAGCGGCCCCTGTCGCGGCAGCAGCACCTGTTGCAGCAGAAGCACCAGCAGGACCAACTGGCGAAACTATTGATTCTCCTATCGTTGGTACATTCTACTCGGCTTCTTCTCCTGACTCTCCTGCCTACGCAAAAGTTGGTGACAGTGTTACTGCCGACTCTGTAGTTTGTATCATTGAAGCGATGAAAGTGATGAACGAAATCAAAGCTGAAAAAAGCGGAGTTATCAAAGAGATTCTTATCAGCGACGGTCAACCTGTTGAATACGGACAGCCACTATTCGTAATAGGCTAAGGAGCTCAGATAAATGTTTAATAAAGTACTTATCGCCAACCGTGGCGAAATTGCTCTCAGAATTATAAGAGCCTGCAAAGAGCTTGGCGTTAAAACTGTTATGGTTTATTCGCAGCCGGACGAGGAAAGCCTACCAGTACAACTTGCTGATGAAGCGGTTTGTATCGGACCAGCTGCAGCATCTGAAAGCTACCTGATGATCGAAAGAATCATAAGTGTTGCAGAAATTTGTGACGTTGACGCAATTCATCCAGGTTACGGGTTCCTTGCGGAGAACGCACACTTTGCTGAAATCTGTGCAAGCTGTAACATCAAATTCATCGGACCAAACCCAGAGCAGATCACATCTCTTGGAGACAAGTCTATTGCTCGTGATACTATGCGCAAAGGCGGAGTTCCAATTACACCTGGTACTGATGGTATCCTTGAGTCAGAAGAAGATGCTCTAACACAAGCACGTGAAATGGGTTATCCGGTAATCATCAAAGCTTCTGCTGGTGGTGGTGGTAAAGGAATGCGTGTTGCACACAACGACGCAAGCCTGATCCAGGGTTACCACGCAGCAAAAACAGAATCTGAACGCGCATTTGCAAATGATGACGTGTACATGGAAAAATACATCACAAATCCTAAGCATATTGAATTCCAAATCCTTGCCGATGAGCACGGAAATGTAGTTCACCTTGGAGAACGTGACTGTAGTCTTCAGCGCCGTCACCAAAAACTTATCGAAGAAGCACCATCTGTTGCTATCTCTGATGAGCTTCGCGAGCAAATGGGTAACGCTGCCGTTAAAGCTGTCAAAGCTGCCAACTACACAAATGCAGGTACTATTGAGTTCCTACTAAGTAGTACAGGCGAGTTCTACTTCATGGAAATGAATACTCGCATCCAGGTAGAGCACCCGGTAACAGAAGCTGTTACAGGCATTGACCTGATTAAAGAGCAGATCAGAATTGCAGCTGGAGAGAAACTATCTTTCACTCAGGAAGATATCAAAATCTCCGGACATGCAATTGAAGTACGTATCAATGCTGAAAACCCCTACGCCAACTTTGCGCCATGCCCGGGAAAAGTAACATTCTACAATCCTGCTGGTGGAATTGGTGTTCGTGTTGACTCTCATGTCTACACAGGCTACACAATCTCTCCATACTATGATAGTATGGTTGCTAAGCTTATCATCCACGCAGAAGATCGTGAAACAGCAATCAAACGCTGCAAACGTGCACTGGATGAGTTTTTCATTGAAGGAATTCAAACATCAATTCCATTCTGTCACTTCCTGCTTGGAACAGAAAGCTTCCACAACGGAATGTACGACACTGGATATGTTGGAGAAGTGCTGGACAGCGGCGATTTTGACACAAAGTAAGTTAACCTACTGGAGACACCAAAATGAAAGAAGCTAAAATAAAAAAAGAAGCTGTTTCAAACCCTGACATCATCTGCGAATCAGATAATGAGCAAGGTGTTGTTAGAATTCATGAAAATGTTATTGTTTCTGTAGTAAGAGAAGCGACATGCTCTGTAGATGGAGTTGTAAGACTTTCTGGAAGCTCACTAGTTGACAACCTTGCAGAAATGGTTGGAAGCAAAAAAACGCATGACCGCGCAATAAAAGTAAACCTTGACGGACCGACAGTTGCGATCGAAGTGCAGATTACTGTTGCATACGGATCACACATCCCAACGGTTGCGACAGGAGTACAATCTAAAATATCAGAAGACGTACAAAGTATTACTGGTATGTCTGTTTCTAAAGTTGATGTTATCGTTCAGGAGCTAGGTACTTACCCGGCAACTGAAGAAACTCAAGCATAGGACTGAGACCATGGATATTAAAGAAATTACACAACTTCTGTTTAATTTCGATAATGAATCCCTGCTGATTTTTAAGCAGGGATACACTCTTGGTATACTGGTCGTAACAGGGCTTACGATCAGTTACCTATTTCTGAGATTAACATACAAGATCTTCAAAGCCACTCAAAGAAAGTGCAATGGCATAACAATACACTACGGCCAAGGCCAATTAAGTATTACTACAAATGCTATTTCCGATCTGATCAAATCGGCAAAGAATTCTTTCAAGGCGATTGATATCTCAAAAGTAGAAATTCTTAAGCATAAGAAGAACTATATAATCAATCTTCAGATTATCTTCGACATGAGCGGAGGAAAACTTACCGATCAAATTATCCTTCTTGAGCAAAAAATTAAAAATGATCTGCGCACTGTATTTGGAATCGATAATGTTTCGAACATAAACATTAAACTGAAGAAAACAGTTGGTACACCTGAGCCACAAGAAATTCTTATGGACACAACACACGTGCTAACACCTGCACCAGAGCAAGAACCTAGTTTTACCGAAGAGAAAGAAACAAAAGCAACACCTATTACAGAAGAAACAACACCTGTAAAAGATGATGCGGAAACAGAAACTCAAGAAGAGAAAAGCAGCGAAAACTTTTAATGAAGCTAATACTCGCATCTCAATCGCCAAGACGAAAAGAACTTCTATCCGGCCTTGGCGTAAACTTCACTTCAATTCCAGCTGATATCGATGAGATCCTAATTCACAGTGAAGGCGTATCAACAGCTGAACACAATTCTCATATCAAAGCTCAACACATCGCCAAAAGCTACCCTAACGATCTTATACTGGGCTCTGATACCATTGTAGAACTCGGAGATAAAGTTTTGGGTAAACCGACCGATATTGAAGACGCAAAAGCAACACTGCGGTCACTCTCAAACAAAGAACATGAAGTAATAACAGCAGTAACACTAATTTGCCTTGAAAACTCTATCGATTACACGTTTACAGAAACAACAAAAGTAAAATTCAAAAAGCTAACAGAAGAAGCAATCAGCGAATACCTTTCAAAGGTCAACACCTTAGACAAAGCAGGATCCTACGCTATACAGAGCCACAGAGAGCTCATAGTAGAATCTTTCGAGGGTTTTATTGACAATGTCATCGGGCTACCAACACACGGTCTAAAACAAGCTTTTAAAGAACTCAACATATCATTAACCGACTTTTCATAAGCAAAATAAAAGCCCACTATTACGGCGGGCTAATATCAGCGAACTTAAAAACTACAATCCGCCAGTAACCTCAAGAGTCGTCCCGGTAATATAAGATGCATCTTTTGAAGCCAGGAACAAAATTGCACTAGCAACTTCTGCCGGCTTACCAAATCTCTTCATTGGAACATCTTTCTTGTACTCTTTAACAAGGTCAGCAGGAAGATCTGCAATCAATTCAGTCTCAATGAAACCAGGAGAAACACAGTTCACCGTAATCTTACGCTTCGCAGCTTCCTTAGATAGCGTTTTTGTAAAAGCCACCTGCCCTGCTTTTGTCGCAGCATAGTTAGCCTGACCCATAATACCCATTTTCCCAGACGGAGATGTAATAGAAATAATGCGACCAAAACGATTCTGCATCATTTTCTGAAGAGCAAATTTACTTGCACTGAACGTTCCTGTAAGATTGATATTCAAAACTGTAGTCCAATCTTCAATAGACATTGATCCAACGAT
>JAUVCU010000245.1 GCA_030590715.1 Lentisphaeria bacterium | reverse complement strand
TGTCGTGAGGTATCGTTCCGTGCGCTCTTCTGTAAGTTATGTTCTATGTGTTGTTAAGGTTGGACGATTATGATTTGTTATATTTAGAACGTTGTTGAAACCAGGCGAATTCAAGTCATAAGTGCATAACCAGCTAATGTTCTCATATCAATCCCGGTCTGCTCCTCAAAGCTTTCATATGGAGTTTTATATCCAAGGCATTTTCTCGGCCTGCTATTGAGCCTGTCAACGGCAGCAAAGACCTCTTTAACTGTTACATCAATCAATTCCATTGCTTTCGGAAAGTACTGCCGCAACAGGCCGTTTGCATTCTCATTTTGTCCGCGCTCCCACGAGTGATAAGGCTTTGCAAAATAAGTTTCACAATCAAGTGATTTTGCGATGGACTCATGCAGAGTAAATTCCTTTCCGTTGTCAAAGGTGATTGTTTTTACAAATTGTTCTATCGGTTTGAGAAGCCGTACTATCGCATCTGTAACTCCCTGTGCTTTTTTACCCGGAAGCGGGAAAGCCAGGCGCAGCTTCGATTTTCTTTCATCTATCGTTGCAATCGCTCCCTTGTGGTTTTTTCCTATGATGGTATCTGCTTCCCAGTCTCCGATCCGATCTCGGTTGTTCGCCGCTTCGGGCCTCTCATCAATATCAATCCTGTTGGGGATTCCTCTCCGATTCCGTTCTGATGCGTAACGTTTACGGTACGTTTTGTTCTGGTGCCTGAGGTGCTTGTAGAGCGTACCTCCTTCTTTCCTATCCGACAGAAGATACCGGTAAATTGTTTCATGGTGGAGACTGATTATTCCCTTTTCTTTGAGCCTGCCCGCTGTTTGTTCCGGACTCCAGTCATCTTTAATGCAGTTATCCACGTGGTCTTTTATATCCTCGGTAAGCTTGACGTGTTTTGTTTTCTCCGCATGACGTTTACGAGTAAAGCTATGCGCCTGCTTGTATCGGTAGCCTCTCTGCCCTTTGTTACGGGCTATCTCCCGGCTGACAGTGCTCTGGTTGCAGTTCAATGATTTTGCTATTTTATTCTGCGAGATTCCTTTCTTAAGTTCTACTTCAATGTAATATCTATTTTCAAGACTTAGGTGTTTGTAGTTCATTTTTGAACCTCGGTAATTAGTGTGATGGCTATTACCTTACACCTAAGTTCTTTTTATCACAAAGATATAGGATTTTAGCCACATACAGAGGCTATGCACTTACTATACGAATTCAGGTATATAAATAAAAAGTCCCACAACCGGAAGGCTGTAGGACTGAGATCTTAATAAATTATAGACTAATAATTCGTTGGAGGATCAGGAATAACAAGTCTTGTTTTCTGCTGCTGTACAGCAGGCATAACACGCGACTTTTTATTAGGCCTAAGTAAAGAGTTAATTTTTAGCCCTGGACCACCAGTTCCTGAATCACGAACTTCATATATTGTGTATCCAATCCTGATTTGATCACCAAGGTTTAGTGGATTATCTCCCGTAACTTTCTCATCATTAAGCAACATCCCGTTTGTGCTACCAAGGTCAATAACTTTTAATTCTTCTCCCTGGACTGCAATTTTACAATGAGTCCTTGAAGACATATTGTCCAACACACATACATCATTACTCTCGCTTCGTCCCAAAGTGATTTCCCCGTCTGTCAATTGAAACTCATCACCCTTAGTCATTCCCTGTGTACAAACCAAAACAGCCATAGCATTTACCTCTATTTAATCACAGTATATCGTGAATATTTTATTCGTTTAGTGGATCTACATCCCCACAGCCTCACCCATTGAGAAGATCGGCATAAACATCGCAAAGGCGATACCACCAATAATCGTTCCTACGATCAACATAAGAACTGGCTCTATGACAGTAGAAAGCCCATCAAGAGTTGCCTTCACCTCTTTTTCGTAGTAATCAGCCATTTTCCCGAGCATCTTATCAACTTGACCTGTTTGTTCCCCCGTTTGAACCATCTGCAACATCATTTTGGGGAAAAGTCCAGATTTGACCATCGAATCAGCCAAGGGATTACCATGTTCAACATCTTCCTTTATCTTGACCATTTTAGTCCCCATAAACTTATTGCCGGTTGAACGGCCTACAATATCAAGCGCTTTCAGCATAGGAAGACCGCTTGCTGTCAGAGATGCAAACGTACGGGAGAAACGAGCCATAACAACCATTGTAACGATCTTCCCAAAAGGAGGAGAATTCAAAGCCGATTTACTAACAGCAAGGCTGAATGATTCATTTTTATTCGCAAATTTCCATGAGACGACAGTTCCAACTACGATGGCAATAACAAAATACCATTGCTCAGTACAAAAATCACTTATATCCATCAGAATTTGAGTCGGTGCTGGAAGTTCAGCTCCGAAATCAGCAAACATTGAAACAAAAGTAGGAACGACAAAAATAACGAGCAATGCTGTAATTATACAAGCGGCGATAATCACGATCGTCGGATACATCATAGCGCCTTTCACTTTCCGGCGGAGCTCAGCAGACTCTTCCATATACAGAGCAAGCCTTTCAAGCACTGCGGGCAGATTACCACCAGCCTCTCCAGCCTCAATTGAACTGACAAAAAGCTGATCAAATATCATAGGATATTTCTTCAACGCATCACTAAATGTTCCACCTGCTTCAATCTGATTGTACAAATCAACGCAGACAGCCTTCATTCCCGCATGGTCTGTCTGTTCGGTTAAACTGTCAAGAGCCTGAAGTAACGGTACACCAGCATCAGAAAGAGCAGCAAGCTTCTGAGTAAACGGCAACATCTCTTTTTTGATAATGCGCCCGATACCAGTTACCCTTTTAGAAGAGGATCCAGATCTAGTTATACTTGAGGCCCCTTTCTTCCCTCCTGAATCGTTAAAAGAGTTATTGATATGCGAAATAAAAGAATTATCGTTATCCATAGTGCCCCCTTATAATGTCTAAATAATAAAAAACAGAGCTAAAACAACGACTATAACAACTGCTGCAATTATAATATACAAAGAGTTAGGCTTTGTATCATCATCTGAACTATAATCGCTAATAGTTTTAGCTGGCTCTGTTGAAACCACAGGTTTATTCAACTCACTCTTGATACTGGACATATCAAATGCCATCGTATTTGTCTCATGATAGCTACGATGTCCAGCACCAACCTCATCATCCCTATTTTTTAAAACCTCATCAATTACTCTGATAACTTCTTTAAGATTAGAAAGTCGAGTGAATTGATTCTTATCAAGCATCTTTTTACAGATTTCTGAAATTTCTTTTGGCACGTCTGGATTAACAGCAGAAATATCATTAGTCCCCATCATAATAATACCTCCAGGAGCCTCTTCTGTCACAGGTTCTTGCCCTGTCAGAATATAATACAATACAGCTCCAAGCGAATAAACATCTGTGGCAGGATCATTAGCTTCACCTGTCTGAAGCAGTTCCGGGCTAGTGTATGACTGATCCCAGATATCTAGACCGTAGTTCAGTAAATCCGAATTACCCAGAGCAAACTGAGAAAGTCCAAGGTCTAGCATCTGAACAGTACCGTTCGATGAGTAGCAGATAGTGTTCGGGTTCATAGATTGATACACCAAATTAGCCTCGTCATGAAGTTTCGATAGTGCGACAGCTATTTTGCGTACGACACTGAGTCCCTCATACATACTGGCAAACACGGTGCTGACATTCAGGTGACTTAGCGCTGCCGCATCTGGAGCGACTTCATAAACAAAGTAAGGATCCTTGCCGGAAAACACTCCATCGACTACCTCAGGGAAAACATCAATCCCAAGAGAACCATAATCACGAACCATACTGCTGAAGTCGGAAAAGTTGCCACCCAACTGTATTTTCAGGA
>JAUVCU010000262.1 GCA_030590715.1 Lentisphaeria bacterium | reverse complement strand
CCTTATCAAACCTATAACTGAATTTGAAGAATTAAATTTCGGTACAAATTATTATTTTAACCACTAATGAATACTAATAGTGGTCAAATATTTACTTTATACGTACTTGTAGCCGACAGGTGAATTATCCTGTTTGTACTCCATCATCGCATTACAAATTTTATCGTACAGTTGCTGCGTTCCTTCATAGCCCAAATGCATTACGCGCTGTGCTCCAATTCGATCGTGAATAGGGAAACCGCAGCGAACAATCGGCACTGAAAGTTTTCGCGCAATGTAATAGCCTTTGCTGTTTCCGATGAAAAGGTCAGGTTTCAGTTCGTGAGCTATCTGATCCAGCTGCTCAAAATCGACTCCCTGTTTCACGAGTATATCTTTACTATTAGCAGTCCCAAGGTCGCGAATATGGCTGGTCAGCATTCCACTTTCACCACCAGTTCCAGCGACAATTGTTTCTATTCCAATCTCTTCTAAAAATGAAACCATGCTCAGAACAAAGTCTTCTTCGCCGTAAACCACGGCTTTCTTACCGAAAAGGTATTTGTGACCATCAATATATGAATCGACAAGTCGGCCGCGCTGTTGTTTGTACTTGTCTGGAGTGTCTTTGCCTGAAATAGTTTCAAGAGCCTCAAAGAACTTATCAGTTTCCTTAATTCCAATCGGCAATCCCATATTGTGACGAGTTACACCATAGCGATCCTCTAAATGTTCCGCTGCAGAAATTGGATCGAGATGCCCTTTGTTTATGATATAACCAAATTCAACCGAGTGGGTCGATGAACTAACCAGTCCAATCTCTTCTGCCGGAACACCGCCGGGCGGAAGTTTATGGTATTCATTCCAGGTTGGACTATCCATTGTCTCCGAATAATCCGGCACCATTATGTATTCCAATTCAAAATCTTCAAAAATTTGTTTAACCTGGCGAAGGTCTTCTGCTGAAACAAAGCCGGGAAAAATATTAACCTTATCGGTTGTCTCCAAAGGTTTTTCGGCAAGGTCACACACAATTCCTTTTACCGCAGTGTGAAAACCTTCCATATGTGAGCCCTGATAACTTGCAGTCGATGCCGTTACAAATTTTGGCATATTTTCCATGCCCAAGTTTTTCTTTCTGAAGTTCTTTACGAACATGGAAACATCATCGCCGATTGTTTCACTCAAACAGGTTGTCGCGATCCCGATAACTTCCGGTTTGTACTGATTGATTATATTTTTTATGCTGAGCTCAAAATTACTTTGACCGCCGAAAACAGTTGCCGCTTCAGTAAAGTTTGAAGAAGCAATATCCAATGGTTCCCTGAAATGACTAATCACATAACGGCGAATATAAGTTGCGCACCCTTGCGAACCGTGAACAAGAGGAATGCATCCGCGAATTCCCTTAAATACCAAACTTGCCCCCAGTGGAGCACACACTTTACATGCATTTGTCGTTGAACTATTTTCCAGTTGACCTTTACTGTTAACAACGCCGCCTTTGCTCTCTACCGGAGCACAACTTGTGCTTGAACAACTATTGCAGTTACTTATACAATTTGACATATTTGATCCTCCTAAAAAACTATTTTTATCGGTCCGATCTAACTGATCAGTCCGATCTCATGGGGCTTATTTTCCTGCAAACTGCCAGACCGGGCTCATAATTGTAGCGTGAATTTCTTTGGCAAAATTCAACATTCCATCATATCCTGCCAGCGCTTCTTTTCGCTCGTGATTGTGATCGCAAAAACCAATTCCAAGTTTATGGGCAATCGGACGCTCTTTTACTCCTCCGATAAATACATTTGCGCCCGTTTGCTGAACAAATTTCGATAATTCAATTGGGTTGGAATCGTCGACCATAATTGTTCCCTCATCGCAGAGTTCCTGCATGAGTTTGTAATCTTCTTTATTTCCCGTCTGAGATCCGACAACAACTGTTTTCACGCCGAGCAAACGCAGAGCTTTGATAAGAGAAATTGCCTTGAATGCTCCACCAACGTAGATCGCTGCTTTTTTTCCTTCGAGAATTTTACGATATTCAGCCAGTTTAGGCATAAGGTCTTTTAATTCATGGGAAACCAGTTCACGCGTTTTTGCCATCATCTCACTATTTTTAAAGAAGCGTGATACTTCGTATAAAGCGTCCGACATATCCTCAATTCCAAAATAAGAAACTTTCATAAGTGGAATGCCGTATTTCTCTTTCATATCTTTGGCAAGGTGGATCATTGATCCGGAACACTGAACAATATTTAGCGCGGCTGTATGTGCGCGGCGAATATCATCAACGCGCCCATCTCCCGTTATTGTAGCAACAACTTCTATTCCCATTTTTTCGTAATAATCTTTGAGAATCCACAATTCACCTGCAAGATTAAAATCACCGAGAATATTAATGCTGTACTTAGACGGTTTTGGATATTCCAATGTTCCAACAAGTTTTGAAAGTGCTCCGCAGGCAACCTGATATCCATCTTTCTTACTTCCACGAAATCCTTCAGCTTGAACGACGAGGACGGTAATTCCTTTCTCTTTTTCTACTTTGCGGCATACCGCTTCAATATCATCACCAATTACTCCGACTATGCAGGTCGCATATACAAAGGCAGCTTTTGGATTGTATTTATCTATCAGTTCTATTAGTGATTCGTAAAGTTTTTCTTCTCCACCAAAGACCACATGTTTTTCACGTAAGTCAGTTGAAAAACTATTCCGATGAAGTTCAGGTCCCGACGACAATGCTCCTCGAATATCCCAGGTGTAGGCGGCGCATCCAATTGGCCCGTGAATAACGTGTAGAGCATCTGCGATTGGATAGAGCACTACACGTGATCCGCAAAATACGCATGCACGCTGACTTACCGCTCCTGCAAGACTCTCTTTCTCGCACTCTATTTCGATTGTTTGACCTTTACTCTTTGTGACAATTTGAGCCTCGCGCTCTTTTAGAAAATGTCCCATAATTCGTACCTCCAAATTGTGGTTACTTCTTAACGCAGAGCCCGTGCCACTATTATTTAGTTATTGCATAAAGCATTGTATCTTAGCCAGATAGCTTTGTTTACTTTATTTAAAGAAGCCTAAACAGTGAAATTTATTTCCATTTAAAATCAACCTTGTGAAATTATTGTTACTCATTTTACAAAATAAAGAGTTGCAATTAATTATAAATCGTAAAAAGATAACTATAATCTATTTTATTGAGACTAATTTTACATAATAAAACATTTTATTAAGATTCTTATCATAAAAAGAGTTACTTGGTATGGAACTTGATATGGAAAGAGCAAGAAGATTCAAAGTGAGTCTGAGTGAATGGCACAAAAGCTGGCGATCTTAAGGTTAACAGCTGAGTAATCATTAACACGTAAAAGCAAATACTAGAATCATGAACGAAAACACAAAGAGGTGAAAATATGACCAAGGAACACGAGAAGGACGAAAAGGCAAAACTGGCAGCAGCAGCGGAGCAAAGCAAAAAACTTGACGCATTGATCACAAAGGTAAAAGCGGCTCAAAAACTGTTTTCAACGTACACGCAAGAACAAGTGGATAAAATTTTTCGTGAAGCTGCAATTGCGGCGAACAACGAACGAATTCCATTAGCCCTTCAGGCGAGAGAAGAAACGGGCATGGGTGTTGCTGAAGATAAAGTTATCAAAAATCACTTTGCCTCTGAGTACATTTACAACTCTTTCAAAGATACGAAGACA
>JAUVCU010000250.1 GCA_030590715.1 Lentisphaeria bacterium | reverse complement strand
TCCTGAAATCTGTATTCCGCTGTAACCGAGAAGCCTGCATCCTGCAGCTTGAAGCTGAAGGCGTCGCCATTGCGCTGACTCAAACTGCATACGCGAAAACTGAGCTTCCTTTACCAGAATAGCCTGAAAGTCGGGCGAAGTATGAAGACCCGGGCACTTGCCGTCAATAATCTGTCCCATCCTATCAGCACTCATTAACTCAAGCCTGGCAATTGATGGAGTGTAATAGTCACGGCTTGTTAAATACCAACGCAGTTCCTGCAACTTCAGCATATCCCAGCCTGTGTGAGTCACTAAAAACGAAGCACCATTGTTGACTTTTTTAATCAGCTTAAAGTACTGACTGAAGAGATCTTCCGGCGTAAATTTGAAGGGATTAACGACGCAACCAGGATAAATAAAATTCGATTTACGTTCATTAATATGATTTAGTGTATGAACACTATCGGTGTAAGGAACTTTTTTATGAAGCTTCCCGGATAATTCCGGCATTCCATCACCAGTGACAGGAACGACATTGATCCATCCTTCAGTTTCATAAAGAGAAACTCTTTCGACTGATTCATTATAGGTTCTTGCTCTACCACTGTGATAGATAAGATGTTGATCGCGCTCGCCCTGTGGAACTATTTTAGAAGCAAAAGTAACAACATCGACCGACTGATCCGTCCTGAACTGATCTGTAAAAGCCATGTAAACAGGAAGGTGATCGACATTGTTTATCGTATTTGCGATTTCACGCGCTTTCTCAATAGATGCATCATCGCTATACTCTGAAGATTCCATCTCGACCAGCAGAAAAAAGTCCCCGCTTTCCAGGTGTTCCCGAAAACGGTTCGTCTTTTGTATAAAGCTCATTTCGAGCTGTGCATTTTCCTGCTTGCCCAATGAAATCCCCATAATGTTATTAGTCGTTAATACCTTTGAAAACCTTTATTACTTAATAGGGTTCTTTTTAAAGAACTGCTGCATATAATCAATCACTTCGTTACCCGCATCCTCAAGGACATAATGTCCCGCATCAAGTCGGTGTACCTCTGCATGAGGATAATATGTGATCCATTTATCAAGGAATTTATAATTGAAACACCAGTCGCGCATTCCCCAGATAAGAGTAATTGGAGTCTCTCTAAACAGCCACAGACCATGTTCAATTTCAAGCAGGTCTTCATATGAAGTATGCTCTGGCCCCAGTGGAATATCTTTAACAAAACGCGCAACAGCGATTCTGTTCTTGTAGTTGTTATAAGGCAGTAGGTAACCTTTTTTCACCTTTTTAGACAGCTTCTTAAGAGTTGTCATAAAAGTTGCCGGTCCGGCAAAAGCATTCAGACCGCGGACAAGCTTCTCACCCAGCCATGGAATTTTGCAAAGAGCGATTCTCGCAGGAACATGGTTCATCGCATAAGCGCCGGAGTTAAGAATTACGATACGTTTAATCAGCTTAGGATTGTGAACAGCAAACCCCATTCCAATTGCCCCACCCCAGTCGTGGACGACAAGAGTGATTTTCTGCAATTGCAGCCTGGCAACCAGCTTCGTAAGGTTTTTTATATGATTCTTAAGAGTGTAGTTATAGTCCTGTGGCTTATCTGAAAGCCCACACCCCATGTGATCGACTGCGATGACACGGTTCGTTTTGCTGAACTCATTGATCAAATTACGGTAGTAGAACGACCAGGTCGGATTACCGTGAACCATTACAATCGGATCACCTTCACCTTCGTCTACGTAGTGATACTTATTATCACCCAACTCTATAAAATTAGTTTTATACGGATAGATATCCTGTATTTCTGAAATGTCGTTCATTACCAGTTAATTCCTAACATTGTGCTGTTAATACCGCTGCCTATTCCAAGCAGAGCAAGTTTATCACCTGATTTGAGAACCCCATTTTCAGCGGCAACAGCGGCGGTTAATGGGCATGAAACAGAACCTACATTTCCCCAATTCTCAAGTGTAGCAAAGTCTTTTGCCGGGTCGAGTTGAAGCGACTCCAAAAGAAGTTTTTTGTGTGCGGCCCCAACTTGGTGAGTACAAGTACAATCAACATCACTATTTGTCCAACCAGTTTCTGCCTTAAACAACTCCCAATTTTTTGCTGCGGTTTCTATTCCGCGAAGCATAAGGGTTTCCGAATCTGTATTCATAATTGTTGTAGCTTCGTCGTTCATTCCTTTATCGGCATTACCGCGGCAAAGGTCGTTGTATTGTGTCGCAGCAAGAGGCATTCCTCCAACGAGCTCATGACTTGTCGTACTGATAGACTTATTTGTCATAACTACACCAATTGCTCCTGACCCGATAGTTAGAGATGCGAAAAGCGGTTTGATCGTCTTTCTATTAATAGAACTGTCGTTCAGGATCATATTAATTGTCGATTCTACCAGAGAACCGGCATTCTCACCTGCAACCAGAAGTCCGGCTTCCACCTGCCCCAGTTCGATCATATTCGCCAGCGTAATCATCCCCGATAAAATACCAAGACAGGCGTTCGAGATATCATATACGACTGCATTTTGAGGTAGTTTAAGGTTGTGATGAACAACCGTCGCTGTTGCGGGTTCAAGGAAATCACGACATACAGAACAGTTAATCAGGCAGCCGATCTTGTCTCTTGACACTCCCGATTGTTGAAGAGCTTTTTCTCCGGCAAGCGTTGCTCCGTCACTCGGCACTGTTCCTGGGTTCCAGAATCTACGTTCCTTGATTCCCGTCATCAACTCCAATCGCCCTTCCGGTAGTCGGAGTTTTTCATAAACAGGTTTCAGTCTTTCCTCAATCCCTGCCGAAGTCAGCGCGATTGGCGGTTTCTCGTAACCAATTGCCTCAATATTTACATTTTTATAAAGCATTTATTTTTTCGCTAATCCGTTGTTATTTTATGTTTTAATTTAATTCACCAGTACCTTTACATTTTTATGAGCCATTTCCATATACTGTTTAAATATTTTGAAAAAATTTAAGCATGTTGTGTTTTTGCCCCTTTCCCCGACTCTTCAAATTTCTTCTATAGTCATTTTTCATCATAATAGTTATAATATATATAGGCCTCTTAAGATCATAAAGTATAGGAGAAGGGACTTATGAAACTGTCAAAGGTATTATCAGAAAAGCAGGGAAGCGGTGAAGTGTACACAATAGGTTCAGACTCCACGCTTAAAGAAGCTGCCAAGCTATTTTGTAAGTATCATATAGGGGCGCTTCTGGTTAAAGACAAAGACAGATACATAGGCATAATAACAGAGCGGGACGTCATACGCATGTGTTGCTATGAATCTGAATTCTACAACATCAAAGTAACAGAACTGATGACCGAAGGTGTTATTTACTGTAAAGATGATGATACTTTAGATTATGCGCTGCGTGTAATGGGAACCCATAATATAAGACACATTCCTATCATACAGAACAAAGAGATTGTTGGAGTTGTCTCTGTCGGCGATATTCTGAAAGAGCTTTACGAAGAAGACGAAATCGTCCTGCATGATATTGCTGATCTAACAGGTATTACTGTTAGAAATAAAGTTTACTAGATTAATAAGTAACCATTAAAATTTCAGAATATAGAACACTATTGCTGTAAGCTATATTACAGAAAGGATAATAAGATTAACGTTATACGAATCTGTACGTCGCTTCATTCTGTTTTTACTCAGAATGATACCGACCAAACTTATAACAAAGCAGATTACCATAAAGCATAAATAGTACTGCAACAATCCAAGGTCCCATTTATTATGGATTAGCCATCTTTTGCTGTCGGTCCCAGTAATAATCCGGCTTTGCCGCATAGAATATAACGATTGAGCTGAACAACATCAGC
>JAUVCU010000352.1 GCA_030590715.1 Lentisphaeria bacterium | reverse complement strand
GCCTGAACATAAAAGATGGTGATGTAAATCTGTCTTTCGGAGTTCTCGACCTTATAAGCGGCGGTATATCGGTAGAAAGCCTTGACGTGAAATTCTTCGACATCGAAATTGCAGCACTAGAACAAACAACGCAAACGACATCATCATCAACTTCAAAAACAGAACCCGTAAAACCTGATTCAAGATCTGAGAAACCAAATGATAATCAAGAGTTCGAGCTCCCGAAGATCTCACTGAAAAACATTTCTATTTCAAACTTAAATGTAAAAAGCACAACGGCTACAGGCGATCTGTTTCAAGTTAATGACTTCAATATGAATTTAGACCAGTTAGCCGCCGATACTAAATCAATACTGACCTATAAAGGAAAGTTGAGTTTGAACAGCGGAGATTCTATCCAATTCGCATCAGATAACCTTTATGGAAAACTTGAACTGATGTCCGGAAGCAAGCTGTTACCCGAGTCTATTCAATTTTCAACAGGCCTGAAACGCATCACTGGTGAAGTTCAAAAATGTAATATTGGTGGTCGCGATATAAATCTGGTTGTCGATATCAAAAAAAGTGGAGCTACATATAAAATAAACAATATTTCTCTTACGGAGAATGACATTCTAACGGTTAAATCCCTTATCAAATGTAGTGGTGCAGTAAATCCAGGCTTACTGAAAGTTGATCTTGATGTAACGGTAAATCCTATCTCCTCGGAACTTCTTAACGTTGCGGGAGCTCTAGCCGGCGGTTATTCGCTCGGTGAAGCAAAATTATTCTACGATGGTAAGCTCCGCTTTCTCAATGAAATAAAAGCAGAGCTTGAGGGTAAGCTGAGACTTACTGATTGTACGATCACAGTTCCGGAAAAAGATAAATACAACCTTCCTACCATTAATGCAGAGCTCAATCACGTGTGCTCTGTTGATCTGAAAAATAAAACAGCTGAAATATCATCATTCAATGCCACAGCTGAATCTTCGAATAATGAAGTCTTCGAATTAAAGCTCAATAACCCCACAAAAATTGATTACGGTTCAAAACAGCCACAGGTAATTGGAGATGATCCAAGTATGGTTCTGACGGCTTCAAATATTCAATTGGTATCTATCAATAACTTTGTGGATGAGCAACTGGGTCTGAAAATAAACAAAGGTAGTTTGAATATAAATACCTACGTGACGATCAGTGAAAACGGAGAATCGATTGAGGCTAAATCTCAGCTTGGTATCGGTCAACTGTCCGCGGATTATAACGATCTTACGATCAACAATCTGGGTCTAAGACAGAATGCGGTTCTGCGTATTACATCTTTCTCGAATGTTGTTATAGAAAAGTTTTCTACAACACTGCTAAACGATGAAGAAGATTTCCTCTCAGTTGACCTGCGCGGGGACTACAATCTGAATTCTCAAGCAGGAAATATTGAGTTCGGCACTATGGTAACCGACAATAAACTGTACAAAAAACTTGCTACACACTTTGATAAAAGCGGACAGGGAAACAAAGCGCTGAAAGCGATCGGTAACTTCAACGCGATTCTGAATACTCAATCCAAGTTTGACCTGAAAAATGAAACGGTTAACATTGAAACAACAACATTCGATTTTTTCCAGAAACAAAGAAAGACAATTGCGGTTTCAATAGTTGACCCGATTGAACTTTCACTTTCAGAAAAAGACCTTATAAAAGTACCGTTATCGGTACGAACAAGGCTTTCTTCGATCGATCTGACTGCGGCAAATCTCTTCTTGGAAGACACCCCTGAAATTAATATACATTCGGGAACACTCAGTTCTGATATTATCGTAAGACAGAAAAGTGATGGCCTTATTACAGCTAAAGGTATTCTGGCTCTAGGCAACCTATTAGTAAATAGCGAACATGGTGATATTGGTTTTAACAAGATAAAAGAGACATTCGTACTTTCCGTTAATGATCTTTCAAAACTGAACCTTAAAAAATCTACCCTTGAGCTCGGTTCTAATACTGGTAAAGTCGGTACAATAAGCGCATTTGGAAATTATGATTTAAACAGCAAGACCGGTGAATTTACCGCTGATATTAAAGATTTTAATGATTCTATTAAATCTTGTCTCGGAACTCTTGCCAATGACATTCCGCTCAGCACATTCAACATAAACGGAACGAACACGGTCAAACTTGCAGGCGAGTCGGATATCAAAGCAAAAGGTACATTAACAATAAATGACATAACGCTTGCCGACCAGCAAGGCCCAGCCAAATATGAGACAGGCCTAAGTTACACAGTGAAACAAACAGCCACAGGAATCGAAGTAGAACCTGTTTCCCTAAAACTCAAATCAGACAGTGCTGACATTGCGGATCTTACTGTAAAAGGAAATCTTGCGCTTCCAGTCAATTCCGGCAAATCCAAATTCACCATTACGTCACAGTTGATCGACGTTAAAGAACTGGAAAAACTGGCACTGGCTGAAGAAGAGGATGATGCAGTATCATCAGTTTCAAGCAGCGAGACTTCGACCACGAACAGAAGAACGACAAGAACATACGGTTATGAAGGCGAAGATAATATTCTCACTTCAGGAACGCAGGAACAAACGAGTGAACTTGGGCCAATCGACCTTGGCGGTTTGGATCTGGATTTAAATGTTGTATTAAACAA
>JAUVCU010000167.1 GCA_030590715.1 Lentisphaeria bacterium | reverse complement strand
AATTACTAAATTAATTAATATAAAAATGTTTTGAAAGGAGAGCTTCATGTCAACGAATGAAAACCCTGAAGTAAGTATCAGTGAGCTGGACAAACTAGAAATTTTCGTAACTAAGCACTGGAAAAGAATCATTTGGGTATCTGTTACGATTGTCGTTCTAGCTACTGCAGGTGTTTTGGTGAATGACTATGTGACTGGGGTCGAAAATAGATCCGCAGGAGCAATCTCTAATGCTGAGAGTGAAGAAGAGTTGAAAGAAGTAATCGCAGATGAAGCTGCGTATAAAGGAGTGTTCTCCGCTCAACTTAAGCTTGCAAAGCTAAAACTTGACGAAAAGAAATACGAAGAAGTAGCTGCTGTTTACGCTGAAATCCTGAATTCTAGTGCTCAGGATGTTGTGAAAAACAGAGTTCGTCTGAATGACGCTGCGCTTGAAGAGGTTCTCGGTAATTCTGATGCTTCACTTGCTAAATACGAAGCAATCGCATCTGATGCACTTGTTTCTGAAGTTGCTAAAACAGAAGCCGAGTACTCTGTTGCTCGCCTGAAAGTTGCTAAAGGTGAAGTTGACCAGGCTAAAGTTATTCTTAGCAAATTGAAAGATGCAGAGACTAACAGCTTTTGGAAAACGCAAGCTGACTTGATGCTTAAGCGTCTATAGTTTTACTGATTTAGTTTTATTTGCCGTATTTTCTGTAAATCAGATGATACGGCTTTTTTTATTTTAAGAAGGAGCCGGAAATGTCAGGATTGTCTAAGAAGCAAGAGTCTTTGATTAAATCATTATATACGCGCCACGGACGCAAAAAACATAATTTGTGTATCTGTGAAGGTCTGCGTTGCTGTTATGAGGTCTTGAATCTGAACCCTCAATTGGTGGAAATAGCTGTTTGTTCTGAGGATTTTGATTTAAGCACATTGCCTGCGGTTGCATCAGAAATTAATTTCATCCGTGTTCCGCAGGAAAAAATGAAGTCTTTCTCTTCTACCGTAGCCTCACAGGGAGTTCTGGTTGTAGCCGCTAAACCTGAGTTTAGCAAATCAGATGATGCCCCGGCCGATCCCTATATCTTTGTTCTAGACCGCGTTATGGATCCTGGGAACTTCGGGACTATTTTAAGAACGGCAAAATCAGTCGGGCTTACCGAGTTATGGTTTACTGCCGGTTCGGTGGATGCTTTTAACGATAAAGTGATACGCTCTGCAATGGGTGCTCAGTTTGGGATGACTCTTAGAGAATTTTCTGATTTGGATGTTCTGGCTGAGGAACTGAGGCGTTTTGGATACAACAGAATTTTCCGAACAACTCCCCATGAAGGAGAAAGCTGCTTTACCGCTCCGGATCTATTTGAGAAAACGGCGATAATAATTGGTAACGAAGCAAATGGTGCAGCTGAACTGGACGGTTCATTGTCTTTAACAATCCCGATGCCGGGTAATTACGAATCGATAAATGCGGCCCAGGCTGCGACAGTTATTTTATTTGAGTATGTCAGGAGAAGTGAAGGTGGGGCCTAATCAGATCCTTTCCTACTTTGACGAGGGGAAAAAACTGTGGCCTGTTGATATGGATATGGTCAACAGTAAGCGCTTTTATGAATTGTGGGAAAGCGTTCAGCTTCCCAAACCTTTTGTAGTAAAAGGAAAGGAGCTCGAACTCTGCAACGGAGTGTATGAGCTTTCCGGGAATCACGATGAGCGTATTGGCTATTTTGAGTGGGACGATGAAGACGTGTGTCCGGTTCTGAAGGTTGAGGCTCCGGATTGCCACGATAAATTCCTGCTCACTTTCAGTGATGGTGACCCTTATATCTACGAAACCGAATCTGTTTTTTATGAAGTAGAAGAATGCGGGAACGGAGAGCAGCTTGAAGTAATTTATGATGTAATTGTTCATATCCATGAAAATCATCCCGACTGGAAAATTTCAGAGCTTACGATGGATCAGTATTTATCAGTTCTTGATGCTATCGAAGTACGTCACGAGAGACTCACAATCAAGTTGATGAAAAAGATCTCCGCATTTAACATGGAGTTTATGGTTAAGGAAGCCGCTCGGGATATGGCTCTGGATGATACCTGGTCCGAGGATTCTTGTTCTCAAACAGATGCAGCTGAAGCTATTGAAATGCGGATTTTGAGACGTCCAAACAAATCACAACATGAGAAGCGAACAAAGTGGTCGGTTCTTAAAGAGCTTGAGCTCCTGGCATCGGCTGGACGTGAAGCTCTCGAAGCTGAAAAAACGTATGTTTTGAGTTTTAAAGGTGCCGAAGTCGTGAAGGCTACGGGCAAATCTATTGTTATAAAGGTAAAAACAGATGTTTCGGCTCCAATCAGGGAAGGGGATAAACTTTCTTTGTATAGTCGTGGTGATAACCGTTCGCTCGGTGATTTCTATGTTGATCTTTTTGACGGAGAAACTGTTTGCGGCCGCATTGTCGGCGATATTTCTTCTCTTGACGACAGTCTGTATGCCCGTCCTCGAAAAAGCCCGCGAGAATATCTTTGTGGTGCCTTCGAGGAAGTGACGCGGCAGGTATCGAATGATAAAGGTCAATTCTCAACTGCGTTTAAAGCGGCACTTGGTCTGACCGCTTCAGAGATTTGTACGTATATTCGAAGTGATGCTCCTAAGCACATGGATGACTCTCAAAGCAGAGCCTGGGCTACCGCTGTCGATCTTGATAATTCTCTTATTTTGATTCAGGGACCTCCGGGAACTGGTAAGACGAGTGTGCTGGAAAATGTACTGCGGACTCTTTGTAAGGAAGGTAAGCGTGTTCTTGTTACCGCTCCGTCGAATACGGCCGTTGATAATATTTGCCGTCGCTGTTTTGATCTTCCAATATTAAGGTTTGGCCACAATCAGGAAAGTATTTCTCCCGATGTTGTGGAGAATTGTTGGATCGGAGAAAATACAAACATTTCAAAATTTGCCTACAAACGGAAAGAGTTGGACGGCGGAGGTGTTTACGCTGGAACTCATGTGGGTATACTTCGCAATAACCTTATTCAGGATGATATCGCTCAAAACGGAATGTTTGATGCGATTATTTTTGACGAGGCTGGAATGGCTCGAATAGATGAATTTTTGCTCTGTTCTAGTATGAGTAAAAGGGCAATTCTCTTTGGTGATCAGCAGCAGTTACCTCCTTTTCCTCTATCGAAGGAAGTTATTGAAAAAGTCAATAAAAAACACGGACCATTACCGCGTTATATGCAGGCCCTGCTGAAAGGAAGTGCGCTGGAGTGGCTGGTTAACGAACGTGAGTTTCCTATTGTTATGATGGAGCATTCGTATCGTTGTCAAAATCCTCGTTTACTTCGTTTTTCATCAACGCTTTTTTATGACGCGCAGGTTAAGGCCAGTAGAGAGGCGGAATATTATAAACTTTCGTATGACGAACGGCATAAACGTTATCCGGGGTCAACGCTACGTTTGTTCAAGACTAGCTCGTTGGATCATAAAGTACGTTCAGAAAGGCTGACCCTCGAAGGGAATAAGCCGGGAATTGACAATCCGATCGAAGCAGAAATCTGTTCACACGTGTTTTATGAGTATTTGAGAAAGTACGCTTTTAATGAAGTTACAATTATTGCTCCGTATAAACGTCAGGTCCGCCTTATTCGCAACGTACTCGATGTGAAAAAGGTTTCTGAAATTCTAGGTAAGAAGATTTCAGAGCAGCAGTGGCAGAATTTCATATTCAATAGAATTGCTACTGTCGACAGTTTTCAGGGTGGTGAGAGTGATGCTGTGATTATCTGCTACGTGAGAAGTAACAAGAAAGATGGTATCGGTTTTGTTGATGATCCTAACCGGATAAATGTGGCTCATACCCGGGCTCGGCGAGAAATGGCGATTGTTGGAGATATTGATTGTCTCAAACGTCAGGCGAGAAACAATATTTTTCAGCGTATGGAGCGTGCTTGTGACCGTGATGGTATCGTTGTAAATGTAAACGTGCCTTTGCTTGAAAGTTGGCGTTCCTAATCGTTTTGCTCATTTTGGGTTGATATCGAAGCTATCTGAACTAATCTCTTTTTGAAAAAATAAAATTGAACTATTAACACTATAGACATCATATGAAAAAATCAGATTTATATAAAATACTTGACGAGCTGGACTTTCACCCGGGTAAAGTTCTTGGACAAAACTTTTTGGTCGATGACAATTTTCTTGAATTCATCGTTCGTGCGGCAAATCCTCAAAAGGACGACATCATTTTGGAAGTAGGACCTGGTTTCGGGGCTCTTACAACTCACCTTATTGACTCAGGTGCAGATATTACCGCGATCGAATTTGATCACCGAATTTCCGAATACCTTCGCAAGAAAATGGTTTATCCGAACTTTCGTCTGATCGAGAGCGATGTGATGAAAGTCAATATTGAAGAATTGATGGCTGACAAAGGTGACTTTAGAAGTATTGCAAATCTTCCGTATGCAGTCAGTAGCCCGTTTATCGCTACGCTTCTTGAGCTTCCTAAGCCTCCGATCGATATGTATTTTATGCTTCAGAAAGAGATGGGAATGCGCCTTGCTGCAACTCCTAGTACTAAGAACTATGGTGCGCTTTCTGTTCGAATTCAGGCTGTTTACGATGTGTCTATTGCCCGCATTGTGCCAAGGCAGGTTTTTCATCCTCAGCCTGATGTGGATTCTGCAATTGTTAAATTTGTCCGTAAAGAAACATATCCTGATGTGGAACGCCTTAGGGAGATTACCAAACTTTCAAAAGCTGCTTTCTCTCAGCGCCGCAAGCAGATGTTCAAAGCTGTTGCTTCCGTTTAT
>JAUVCU010000247.1 GCA_030590715.1 Lentisphaeria bacterium | reverse complement strand
TTCCATTGAGTTTACTGAAACACTGATAGGAAGGTCTAGACCGATTTTAGTCATTGCATTTTTGAAAAGCAGGCGATCTTCAGCCTTGTTAATAACTTCAGCATCAGCACCAAGCATTTCTACACGGTAACGTTCAAGAATACCGGCTGCGTCAAGTTCAAGAGCAAGGTTAAGAGCAGTTTGTCCACCTAACGTAGGAAGAATTGCATCCGGGCGTTCGCGGCGAATAATGTCGTGTAGAACATCTTTTGTAAGAGGCTCAATGTATGTTCTATCTGCAAAATCTGGATCTGTCATGATTGTAGCAGGGTTACTGTTAACTAGAACAACTTCGAAACCTTCCTCTTTCAGAGCTTTACAAGCCTGAGTTCCAGAGTAGTCGAACTCACACGCCTGACCAATAATAATCGGTCCTGAACCGATCAGCATGATCTTCTTAATGTCTTCTCTTTTTGGCATTTAAATGACCTTCTATATATATTAATTATTAAAATTTTATTCATCACCAGATGTAGACGTCTGAATCGCCTAGATAAATTGGCATAAATATAATCGAAGAGCTCCTTTTTTCTACGCTGTTGAACAAAAACTTCCTATTTTCTAACATCCAATTCGTAATTCTTTAACGCTCTAATATTTAAGTTAATTACACCGCATAATATACCCATGAGTACTATTGATTTTATTTGCTATTCACAAACTACAATTCCATAGTTCTTTTAGCGACATCCAACTCAATATCTTTCAAGTCATAACCTTGGTCGTAATAAAGTTTTTTAAGGTAATCAGCTTCTGTTCCTAAGTTTAAAATTTGATCAACCCCTTTCAACAATTCTAAACTATTCAACTCTTTGGCCTTGAGATTTACTTCCTGCATTAGTTCAACAATCATCTCCCGACACGTTGTTATAGCTCCTGTTTCAGGATCAATAACAACAGCGTCCACACCATCACGATAAGATTTCCACTCGCACTCATCCAAATAAGCTTGATTACAAACAACTCTAGGCACGCCTACAAAATAGTCATCCTGGAATTTAGCAACAGCCGCTTGAACCAAAGCTGCAATAGCCACAATACGATTTATACTGGTCGGAATATCAAAGATTCTAAACTCAACGGTACCAAACTCAGGCTTCGGCCTTGCCATCCACCACATATCCTTCATTGATATGACATCGCCACACAATTTTAATTTATCGTAAAACTCCTGATACTCATCAAAATTGTTAAAATCGGGTAAAAAACCAGTTCGCGGCAAACTTCTAAACAAATGCATTCGCGTTGACTTATACCCATAATCATCAGCTTCAAAAAATGGAGAATTACAAGAAAGGGACATTAAAGATGGGATCCACTTCCGAATTCGATTCAACACATAAAATGCGACATCAGAGTTTTTTACACCAACATGAATATGCAACCCCATAGCAAGCAAACGTCGTGCAACGGAGTGATAATTATCTTGGACCCAATTATAATGCTCGTCATCTACAACTCTCTGTGATCTCCATTCGGAAAATGGGTGTGTTCCTGCAGCTGCAATTTTTAAATCAAGCCTACCCGCAACTTCCTGAAGCTTAAGCCTGTTTTCCATAAGGCTTTCAGCAAGTAAATTCACATCTCCAAAGACAGAACTCCTTTGCTCAATAATACATTCCAGTAGTTCACGGCAAACAGTATCGTGTTTTTGCTCGCCGATTATTCTCAAAAAATCACTGGATGCAGAAACCAACTCTCCTGAAGCAGGATCTATAATATGGAATTCTTCTTCCACCCCTACAGTTGGGAAAGAGTTCGAATAAAAGTTCATTAATCAGACTCCTTCATCCAGTGTAAAATCCACATCGACAGCGGATAAAAGAAGACAAGTGGACACAGCAATCCCAGAACGCAATGCATCATCATTGAAGTCAAACCTGCAGCTATGAAGAGAACCGCCTTTTTTCCCCAACCCTAGTCTGAACATAAAACTCGGCATATGTTCACCAAAAAATGAGAAATCTTCAGAACCGGTACTATGCTTCTCAAGGCTAAATACTTTATCTTCACCAAGAACTTCAGTAGCGACATCACAGAATAGCCGGTAAAGTTTTGGATTATTGACTACAGGAGGACAATGCCCATGAAATTTAATTGAACACTCAACCCCCTCAAACTCACATTCTTCTGAAATTATCTTTTCAAAATCTGCAAGTACCTTCTTCCGACTCTTAGAAGAAGTTGTTCTGACAGTCCCGCCAAACACAAGTTTTTCTGGAATGACATTTGGAGCTTCTCCAGAATGAACATACCCCACACTAACAACCGTTGTATCATCCGTAGTTATATCGGTGAGTTTGTATAACTCGGGAATTATCTTGGAAGCACAATTTATAGGATTATCTGTTTCATAATGCCGCGCACCATGTCCGCCGCCACCCTTTAACGTCACCTCAAAGGCTTCGTTACCTGAAGTTAGAAATCCATTTTTACTACCGACTGAACCTTCTTTAAGAAACGGCCACGAATGAAGTGCAAAAATGCACTTAGGCTTCACTTTATCAAAAAGCCCATCATTAAGCATAACTTTAGATCCAGTTCCTGTTTCCTCTCCCGGCTGAAAGATAAACTGGATTTCACCATCAAAAGTATCACGTAACTCTTTGAGAACTTTAATAACACCAAGCAGACACGCAGTGTGTCCATCGTGTCCACAAGAATGGCCAAATCCGGGATTTTTTGATGCATGATCTTCTTCAGAAGAATCGACCTGGCTCACACCATCAATATCAGCCCTAAATGCGACCGCATCCCCCTCGCATTTCCCATGAACAACTGCGACAATTCCTGTTTCAGCATACCCGTCTTCATAATCAACGCCAAAACTATCTAAGCACTTCTTAATAAAAGATGCTGTTTCAAATTCCGAAAAACCAGCTTCAGGAATCTGATGCAGAGACTTGCGATAAGTAACGATCTGGTCAAGTATCTGATCTATTTCGTAAAACACTCTATCAACAGGAATATTCATTTTTATATAGTCCACTTAATTGTACAATTACTCAATTATACGAATTATGAGAATATATGCAATGAGAACCACCCTAAGCAAAGGGATAAGCCTGGCACAAAAAAAGTTTTGTAGAAAAGAACCTTATGCCGGCACAATGGAATAAAGCACCCCGGCAACAAATGTCCTAACTTCGTAAAAACAGAAAAACACCACAATAAAGACCCAGCAACAAATATCCTAACTTTGGAAAATGGAGAAAAGCTACAATCTGAACACAAAATAAAGCAGCAAAAAACAAGCTCTAATAGTCATAATTCAGAGCTCTTACAAAAAAAAAGGAGGGGAATAAAATCTAGTCTCCGGTTATTCTTCGATAAACATTAGCAGGATCAGTAAGTACAAAACTAAATCTTTTTCCAAAATTTATCACAGTACCAATATCGATTGGAACTTCCATTCCAGGCTGTATTCTCGTTGAATTCACTTCTGTCCCGTTTGTGGAGCCACAATCGGTAATAAAATACATTCCATCATGAAGGGTTACTTTTGCATGCTCCTTAGAAAACGCATAATCAAGCATAACTATATCATTACTTCTCTGACGACCGATAGAAATGAAATTCCTGGACTCGTCATCCGATTTTTTCCTCAAGATATACATTGTTCTTAACATCACATCATTTCGTATTTTCACATTCTCGCCTGCATTTCCCTCGCGTAGATCTTTAACAGAAAACGAGATAGTCCGTTCTGACTCAAGTTCATCTGTTGCCGGAGCAAAACACCCATCATAAAACTCTTTCCCAACAATAAATGGATGCTTAACTTCTTTACAAAACTCAAAA
>JAUVCU010000204.1 GCA_030590715.1 Lentisphaeria bacterium | reverse complement strand
AACAAACCGGTAAAAATCATGGCTGAAGATATAGAATCGAACAATCAAAACGTTGATAACCAACCTCCGTCCCCACCGCAAACTTCGGTACAGCGTTTAAATGTTGGGACTATTTTAGGACCTTACACTGTAAAACGGGTAATAAGCATAGAAGGACTTTGTCAGACATTCCTGACGAAACACTCTCCATCAGGCAAAGACATGGTAATAAAACTGCTTCCACCGTACACAAGAACAGACAGTGAAATAGAAAAACGATTTGAAGAAATAGCAAAAAAATCAAACCTCTTGCTCCATCCGAATATTCTTTCGGCAAAACGGATGGAAAAAATTGACGAGAAATACATTATCGTTGAAGAGTAT
Source organism: Lentisphaeria bacterium (assembly GCA_030590715.1). Classification (GTDB taxonomy): domain Bacteria; phylum Verrucomicrobiota; class Lentisphaeria; order Victivallales; family JAUVCU01; genus JAUVCU01. The sequence goes on along the minus strand of JAUVCU010000204.1, from coordinate 3,955 downwards.
ATGCACGATAAACTTGGTAACACCGACTCCCTGGAGCACGAACTGAGCTCCGAATATGAATTTACAAATACAGAAATCAAAGAAATAGCTCTTCAAATCTGCTCTGCTCTAGAATCGGCATATAAATACAAAAACTTAAAATTCATCCACTACGATTTAAAGCCGTCCCACATACTTCTCGACTCATTAAGAAAAGTGAAGGTATGTGATTTTACCATTGCACCACTTGTGGGCATAGAAAACTTTATAAAACACATTCAGAACGCAACCAGGCAGATAACCAAAGAGGATCTGGCGGCAATTCACAAAGACCTTGAAAAAGACATTGACGATGATCTGACATCGATGTCGGGCGTAACAAATCTGGACGATCTATCTTCGATGCTGCTTCTCAATAAAGAGACTCAGCAAATAATGGATGTCGGGGAAGCAAAATTTGTAGGTTCCCAATATCTGAAAAAAATAGTTGCGAACAATCCGGAAAATAACAGCGACATAATAATCAAGATCAAAAATACGATCTCCGCTTTTGACAGTATTGATCACATGAGCCCGGAACAGAAATCTAAAAAAGAAGTCTCCCACCAGAGCAATATTTACTCGTTAGGCTACATACTTTACAGAATGCTTACGGGGAAAAAGATGTCCGGAAGCTGGGGACTACCATCAAGCTTCGGAAGACCAAAAGGATGGGACTCCATTATGCTGAAGTGCCTGAAAAGAGATTTGCGCCACAGATATATGACAATTGAAGAAGTTATAAATGACATAACAAATATCGGGGAAGGAAACGAATACTTCAAATACATCACCGCAGCCGCCGTAGCTGTATCTATCCCCGTGATCGTCTTATCCGCTTACAACTGCGCTAAGGAGACTAGTTCATTCGACTTCCAAAAAGCAGCACAGGAGATAAAAGAACAAAACACAGCCAAAGCAACATCTGAAATAGCGGAGCAGCAAAACATTGAAAAGCCGACCGAAGAAAGAGAAAAAAAAGTACAATTATTGATTAAGATCAACCCGCCCGGAGGTTACCTGACCGTTGGAGATAAAGCAACAATAATCGAGGAAGTAGGACAAGTCCCATACATAGGTGCATCTTTAAAGATCAAGCCGGGAAACTATATAGTCAATGCAGGCCAAACTGGCTATAAAACGGCAGAACAGAACATAATGGTTCTTAAAACGGGAACCGAAATAACTATAAATCTAAAGAAGCAGAAACAGAAGCAGAAAATAACATTAACAACAGAATTCCCGCGATTCGGAGAATGGTGGCGAATAAAGTCGCCACTAATTGATTTTGTTCCGATCAAACCAGGTATTTTCACCATGGGATCTTCGACTGCATCAACAACCTCTGCAAAAGAATCGCCAGTCCACATGGTGAAACTTAAACAACCGTTCTGGATGAGCAAATATGAAATACAGCAGTTCTGCTACAAGCAGATAATGAATAGCAATCCAAGTTACCACAATCAGGTCGGTCTGGAAGCACCTGTCGAAAATGTAGACTGGAAAGAAGCCGACGAATTCTGCAGACTTCTAACCAGACATCAGCGATCACGGAACAAGATTCCTAAAGGCTATGAATACAGACTACCGACTGAAGCTGAATGGGAATACGTAGCCAGAGCCGGAGAAAAGCGTGACGTACCATTTAAGAATCAATCAGAGATCTACAAGTACTCATGGTTTTTGACAAACAGCAATGATAAAGTCCACATATCAGGACAGAAAGAACCGTCAAAGTGGGGATTATATGACCAACTTGGAAACGTTTGGGAATGGTGTCTCGACAGTTTTTACGAATATACTCCAAAGTCGAAAGTAAACCCGGTAGTACTGAATGGAGGTCCGACTCATGCAGTAAGAGGCGGAGGCTTCAGCACTCCAAGAACTAAGCTGAGAACACCCGGGAGAAATAAGCTTTCTGAAGACTACAGTGCACCGACTATAGGCTTCAGAATTGTGCTTGCACCCAAAATAAAGCGTTAGTCTTCGCCTAAAGGCTTAAAAATACTCTTCAACACATTGAAGAAGTAGATCAAAAACACGACGACAAAAACCGTACTGTAGTCGATCAATCCATATGCAGTCACCAAAGCCGCGATTATAACAGCAGGAAACGCAGTATAGATGCAGAGAACGAACATTGTTTTAAACGAGAGATCACCAAATGTTCTCTTGTTGAAAGTAAGAAACAACGCAGTAAACAACAAGCAATAAAAAATAGAGATTACAAAAATCCCGATAAACGAAGCCACAAAAGCCACGATCACCACAAGCACGAGGATGCTGATCTCATATTCAGAGAAATTAAATGATAACTCTTTACCAAGTGCCTCATTCAACTGCAGAGCAAAGTCTGCATAGCTTTGCTCGTTATTTCCAAATATATAAACAACCGCTGAATCTTCCGCTACTAACTTCACAAAACTAGCAAGTTCATCATACCCCAACGTCTTTTCATTATAATCTTCCATAACCTTAAGCGAAGAAAGAAGAGGCAATACTTGAAACAGCTTATCTTTCTTCTCCCACATAAAGATAAAATCGGGAGAGTAAACAACACCCCTGCTTTTTAAGGTCCGCTTAAGTTTATCAACTTTTATAGACGTTCTATCCGGAAAATAGTCAATTCTCAAACCATCATTCACCGCAACACTTTTCGGCTGCGTATTATTTTTCAGAGGGATAATCCCCTGTTCAGAGATCGTAAATCCCCCAAAACCTTCGGAAAGAGCTCCAAAAGATTGCGAGATCTGATCTTTAATCACAAAAGACTGCAATAGCCCAACTGCACAAGCAGAAATGAGACATAGCATAAACAGGTGAAAAACAGCTATACGAATTGAATTACCGACGAGGTAAGGGAACAGACGCGTTCCCATACACACTGATTTTAGAATTGTGAAAAATGTTTTCAAAAAACAGGCCTTTGCCGTTATTTAAGAGTAACGCAGAAAGCCTTTCTTCTTTCTGCTTCTCTTAAGTTTAACCAACTTTGATTTTAGCTTTACACGATTAGGCAAAGTCATTCTGTCAATAAAAAGAATACCATCCAAGTGATCTATTTCATGCTGAAGACAACGCGAGAGAAGTCCTCCGCACTCAAGAGTCACATCTTCCTCTTTTCCGTTTTCAACACTGATAATCTTAGATCTCAGTATACACTTAGACGGTCTTTCAACCATACCATTAATGTCCGGCACACTAAGACACCCCTCTTCCATTTCATAATAACCTTCAGGAATGAGAGTAAGATTAGGATTAATAAGAACCATAGGCATCTTCGGAAGCAGAGCACGTTCTCCCGGAGACAGAAGAAGAGCATCTTTATCTGTCATATCTTCAGCAGAAGGAATATCAATTACGACAATTCGTTTGTTGACAGCAACTTGAGTCGCCGCCAAACCGATTCCGTCATATTCATACATCGCATCAACCATAGAATCACAAAGATCCAAAACTTCATCAGTTATCTCTCCTACAGGCTCTGCGACTTTAGAAAGAGCAGGATGTCCGAGTGTAGCAACCGGAAGTATCTCTTTTTTTTCTTTACTCATAATAAATACTCCTACTTCCCTTTAGATTCGCGAAGTGTAATTGTCCTGTTGAAGATTGGAGCCTCAGGTGTTGAATCAACGTCAGCACAGAAATAACCAAGTCGCTCAAACTGATATGCTCGTGACTTTTCAGCTTCAACCTGTGCAGGTTCAACAAATCCTTTGATCACTTCAACAGAGCTTTCGTTAAGGAAATCTTTGTACTCCCCCTCTTCTGAGTCAGGGTTTGCAACAGTGAACAGTCGCTCGTACATGTGGAATTCCGCTTCAACAGCGTGAGTTGCAGGAAGCCAGTGAATAGTTCCTTTTACCTTGCGTTTATCAGCAGCAAAACCACCTTTTGATTCCGGATCATATGTACAGTGAACTTCGGTAACATTACC
>JAUVCU010000166.1 GCA_030590715.1 Lentisphaeria bacterium | reverse complement strand
GAGTGGAGCAGGATGAGGCGTAAGCAAAGCCCTATCAGTATCATTATGGTTGATATTGACCATTTCAAAGATTACAATGATCATTACGGTCATCAGGGAGGAGATTCTTGTCTGGCTGAGGTGGCGCATGCAATAAATTCGGTAGTTAACAGGGCCGGGGATTATGTTGCTCGTTATGGAGGTGAGGAATTTGTGGCTGTCCTACCTGAATCAACAAAAGAAGATGCTCTGATTCTAGCCGATAAGATGTTGAAAGCTGTATTTGACTTGCATATCGATCACGAAAAATCTAAAACCAGTGAATTTGTCACTGTAAGTGTTGGTGTGTCAAGTACAACGCCCCACATTGGTTCCGACAGCCCGGAACAGCTTATTAAAGAGGCCGATGAAAATCTTTATAAGTCAAAGGCTAATGGCCGCAACCAGTGCACCAGCTAACTTTAAATCAGGTCAATCCAATTTTTTCTAAATCTACAAGATATCGGATCGGATTGATACATCTTTCTTAAGTCTGCGCTATTCAAGACATCGCCTAATTAATTTATGGGGGTATGCAGTTGACTCATGTAGCCACAACATATCGCACTGTTTGAGACGATAAGGCCGCAGTCAACAACAATATATGGTATGAACATGAGCTATATGCATACCCCAGTTAATTTATATTGATTCAGTTGGATATGCATGGGGGGGAGGAGCACCCTATTATAAAAGCTGTCTAGTAAATTAAATATCTAATAGCTTGCTGCTGTATAATAGAAGATAGGTTTACTTAGGGAATACTTTTTTGAAAAGAACATTCTTTCGCATCTCTATTCAAAAACGATAATACTTATTGCTGTATGCCCCTAAAAATATTTGCAGGATATCTGCAGAATCAGGATGTGGCACATTATAGCTTCTGTTATTAAAACAGTGTTATATCTCCCACGCTTGGTCTAGTTGAGGAAAATATTCCATTGTCTTAATCAACAGACTCATGGAATATTTAAGGCTCAAATGCTAATGCGGTAATTTTCTTGCCGGCTAGATATTGATCCTTGACCGGTGATTTTATAGTACTTTTTCCCCCACAATGAGGGATCCGTAAAAATTAGTTTTTTATTGAGTCGAAATTGCCCGGTTTAGGTTTTCCACTTCCTAGTTTAATCTCTCCAAGTTCACCAATTACTCCATTTGTTAAATCCATGCTGTCCGCTCGTCTTTCTCGTGCTCGTCTTTCTCGTGCTCTTCTCTCATTTAAGCCTATTTCATGCAAGTCTCTGTAGTGTGACCTTCTTTCGCGGTCTCTTCTTTCACTGGCTCTTCTGTCATTTAAACTGCTGTTGAATGATTCTTGCGTTTGACAAGTGACATAGCTCTCTGTACCAAATGTACTCAAACTTTCTTCTAATAACTCTACATTTATGAATAATTTAACGTCATCAGAATGAAGGTGCGGCAGGGAACTGTAGTCTGCAAAGGAGGAATTACTCAAATAACAATTGCCGTGGAACATGAATCCTCGTGGATATTTCCGTTGGAGTAGTTCGAGGTATATCCCTTTTTTAATGGTCTTTGCCCAGTAAGTTATAGACATAACGAATAAACCTATTAATGAAAGTAGAATAGTCCATTCATAGATACTCATCTGTTTTTTGCCTTCTTTTTGTTTACTTTTATTGGTCAAATAAAAAATAAATTGACCATACTATTTCGTTTAATTTTTATTTGGAAAAATTATAGCGAAAATTGCTTTTGTAATGTTGGGGTATTGTTTTTTTTGTAGATTATCTGAGCTCCTATATATTTCATTGTTGCTCTAATCAAATTATCCTGCATTTCTTTTGAAAAGTCACGTATAATTAAAGAATTTTGTTTATCTTTGTCATATTATTTATTTTTGAGAAAGACTCCTTTTGCTTGATACGTTAATTTTCACCAATAAATACGAATTTTACAAATATGTGTAAGAAAGTCCAAGTGACCCGCATATTAATTTATATAGAGATGGTTGACGTCATGATCTAAATAACAATTTTCACTAAAAAAGCGAGGCACTAGTCATGAAAACGATCCTAACAATATGTTTAGCCACATTCTTAGCTATTGGAGCAGAAGCAGCTAAGAAATCAGGTGGTAATAGAGGTGGGAAATCCGGAAAGAGTCAGGTACGCAAAAAAAGTAACAGAAATCAAAATGTTCGAGAAAAAGCAGATCGAAATGATGATGGAAAACTTGGGAAGCATGAAAAGAAACGCCTGAATGAGAAGCGAAAAGAGAGAGCTGAAGTCGATAAGAAATGGGAAGAAAGAGCGGACAAAAATGATAATGGGACTGTCAGCCGCGGCGAGAAAAAAAGATTTGAAGAGAGGAAAGAGGTCGATAAGAAATGGGAAGAGAAAGCTGACGTAAATAATGATGGAAAGATTGACAAAGAAGAACATCAAGATTTAAAAGAACAACGCGAAGAGAAATCAGTTGTTGACAATAACTATGAAGAAAAAATAGATAAGAATGACGATGGCGTTGTCTCTAATAAAGAGAGATTCAAAGCGAAGCAGAAAGCAAAAGTTAATACTAAGTGGGAAAAGAAAGCTGATACAGATGGTGATGGAAAACTTTCTCACAAAGAAAGAATGGCAGCTATGAGAGCAAGAAAAAAGCGTAACGAACACCAAGCAGAATAAGAAACAACAAATCCAATTTTAGAAACTCCTCGGCTGCAGACCTCCTTTTTTTCCAAAAATAAATCTGCAGCCGGGAGTTTTTTTTTGTATTCATAAAATGAATGTACTTTCATAATTCAAGTAGACCATATACCTTTGATTACATCTTTATTTTTCACCAACTCAAGGTTTACTCAATGAATCTGCCTTTCTCACGAAAATTGTTTTATCCCGCAGTTGCTCTAACCGGTCTGATCCTGTCCTTCTGGTGCGCAAATCGGCTGTTTTATTATCCGGACTCCAAAGTCTACGGTAATCCCAAAAATCACGGTCTGAACTACGAAGATATCTGGTTCGAAAGTTCCGATGGTACCAAACTTCACGGCTGGTTTATCCCATCTACGATAGAAGAAGTGAAAGGCACAATTGTCCACTTTCACGGGAACGCGCAAAACCTCAGTTCTCACTTTGAATTCACCGGCTGGCTTCCTCCGCTAGGTTACAATGTCTTTATTTTCGATTATCGAGGCTATGGCAAATCTGAAGGAAAAGCTGAGAAAACAGGAATTAAAAATGACAGTATTGCCGCTTTGAAGTATGCGATGAACTCTCCACAGATAAATCATGACAATCTGATCGTTGTCGGGCAAAGCCTTGGCGGAACGAATGCTCTTGCCGCTATAAAAGAGGTGCGGCCGGAAAACCTGAAGACGGTGATTATCGATTCGACGTTTGCGTCTTACCGCAAAATAGTGAAGGATAAGCTGGATAGCACTTTTCTCAGTCTGATATCGACTCCGCTTTCTTATATATTAGTAAATAACAGTGATAGTGCTGAAGATACTCTTACTTCCATTCCTGAAGTACCGGTGCTATTCGTTCACGATAAGCACGACCGTGTGATCCCGTCAAAACACACGGAATATCTTCACTCGATCGCTCCTGAACCAAAAGACCTATTGCTGGTCGATTACGGATATCATACGAGCGCTTTCAATCGCAAAGAAAGCCGTGCTTTCATCCTTAACTGGCTGAATAAATATCTTTAGAACTAATAAAGCCTTTGTTATTGAAATAAGCCTTCTTCCTGTTAGCATTAATTCCCATTAAAGTGATAATTATCTAACAGACGGTTTAAGAGTAATGAAAAAGATTATAATTGCGGCAATGCTGTTGTCGTCTGCGGTAACTCAAGCAAGAGCAGTTAAAGGCCTTAATCACACATTTGATATTCCAAATAATGTTTTTTTTGAAAATAGCAAAAAGTCTGGACGTTACACTTTTCGATGGAAAAGTGGTAAATCAAAAGCAACGATGAGCCTCAAAAAAGTTGCTCAAAAAACTTCTAATAAGCTTATTTCTTCGATTACATCGAAAATTGAAGGTGATTTGTATAAGAATTTTCGTAATAACTCAAAATTTGCGGAAGTAACCAAAAAGGTTGTTCCTACCGGTTTTGGAAAATATGTTGGGAATGAAGTTCTTTTTGAGATGAATGTAAGAGGTACGAAAGTTACTATTTATTCTTTTGTTTATGTGCTTTCGAATGGAAAAGAAATTTGGAACCTTAACCCTACATCTTCTTTAGAAAAAGATAGTAAGTTGGCGAAGGATATTTTATTGAGTATGTCTAAAGTTTAGTTCTTTAGAAACTTTATTTATTAGATTTTCAATTGAATTAAATACGGCGGATTTGTTAAGTTCGGGGCGGCGGATGACTACTACTTTACAGTTTTTCGCTTGTGCAGCTTTGAGGCGATTTTCTAGACCGCCGGCGCTTCCGGAATCTTTTACCACCATAACGCCGGCTTGCGCCATTCGTATGTGCTCGCGGTTTTGTGCTTCGCTGAATGGTCCTTTTAGTGCAATAATCTGAGAATCATTAACACCGGCACGGTAGCACGCATCAATTGATTCCTGACGTGGTAACACGCGCGCCATAAAGGGAATATTTGTTTTTGCCGATTCTTTGCCGTATTCGACGAGGTTGTTTGACCCGGTAGTCAACAAAACAGGTTTCCCATAACTAAAAGCAATTTCTGCAGCCTCAGAATGGGTATCTACAAAAATACCATCATTTTCGTCCATCGTTTTCGGGCGGACATAGGTAAGATATGGAATCGAACAAGTCTCTGCTGATTTCGCCGCATTTTCGCGAATTCCCGTTGCGTACGGGTGAGTGGAGTCCACA
>JAUVCU010000110.1 GCA_030590715.1 Lentisphaeria bacterium | reverse complement strand
CTATTTATTGCTTTTTTTTGCTTGTTGTTTGCTTGCTGAATGCGTTGGGGACAACGCATGCTACTTTTGCTTAATGATGATTATCGCCTCTCCTTATAGGGTGCTTTTCAATGGTTGATAATCAACCTGTCCCTAAAAATCACCTAAAAATCACTCATCAACCACTTTTTTCATCACTCACAACACATGCGAAAAGGTTAAGTTTAAGGAATATTTCGTGTTTAAAAAAAAACAAGTTGACTATGGTAGAATTTGGTATATTGTTAATGCTACAAGATATTACTGAATAATACAAGAACTAACACTTTTTCAATCAAAAGGACAGATAGATTATGAAGAGAGAAATAAAAAACAGAAAGCCGATGATGTTAGACATGGTACATCACAATCCCGGAGAACCATTGTACGATACTGTTTATACAGATCCTGCCGTTATAAAAGAGATGGGTTATAATGGTAAAGCCTATTTTCTTTTTGAATCTCCAACGCTTGCGATTACATGGGATAGCGTTGATAAAGATATCTTTCCAGTTGGTTCTGAAGGGCGAGCATGGGTTGAGAAAAAAGCTGCTGTATGTCGTCAACAACATCGTGCATGTCGTGCTGCAGGTCTTGACATTTATGCCATGTCTGATTTAGTTCTTTTCCCCAAAAGCTTAATTGAAAAATACAAAATTCAAGATACCTATGGAAATCCACAGGATCCGCAGACCATCAAGTTTCTGAAAGCTCAAATTGATGAGACATTCACACAATTCCCAGATTTAGACGGGCTACTTATCCGTATTGGGGAAACCTATCTTCATGATGCACCATATCATGCGGGAAGTATTAATGATGAACATAATGTTGATGATACAATCATTCCTTTAATTAATCTTCTCAGAGAGGAAATTTGTGTAAAACGAAATAAAAAGTTAATTTTCCGTACGTGGAGAAGTTTTGATGTTGATAAAAATGACTATTTAAAGATTGATAAGGCTATTGAACTACACGACAATCTGATATTCGCTGTAAAACATTGTGAAGGTGATTTTCACCGTGCCAACCCTTTCAGTAAGATTATAGGAATGGGACGTCATCCACAGCTTATCGAAGTTCAGTGTGCTCGTGAATATGAAGGTAAAGGAGCCTATCCGAATTACTTTATGAACGGAGTAATTGAAGGTCTTGAAGAGCATCGTACTATTCCTCAAGAAAACCTTCACAGTTTGCGAGAGTTTTCAGAAAAACACCCAGATCTTTTTGCGGGTTGTTGGACATGGACTCGTGGCGGTGGATGGGAAGGGCCTTATATATCAAATGAGTTGTGGTGTGATATAAATGCTTGGGTGCTTGCTCAATGGACTAAAGACACGGAGAGATCTGAAGAGGATATCTTTAATACTTACGCTTCAGAAAAATTGGGTCTAACAGGCGATAATATAGGTAAATTCCGTAAACTCTCACTTCTTACTGCCGATGCGGTTCTTAGGGGTCGTAATTCAACCCAGCGTGACATGAATCCATGGTGGACCAGAGATCAGGGAGTTGGTTGGCCACAGATTATTGCTAAAGATTCTGAAGGAAGGATCCGAAACTTGAAGCAGAAAGATGAATCTGTCGCAATGTGGGAAGAGATTGTTAAGCTTGCTGAAGAGATTGAGTGGCCTGATAAATCGACGGGGGAATTTGTAATTGCAAGTTCGCATTATGGGTTAAGACTATATAAAATTTATCGTGTAGTCGTTCAGCTAGAAGATGCCGAAGTGAGCAAAGATAATGATAAGCTAAAATCTTTAATAGGTGATTACGATATTGTATGGGCATCTTACAATGCACTGACTGAAGAATTCCCTAATCAATCAACTCTTTACACACAAGATTACGTATTGAGAAGTAGGCATATTAAACATGCCCACACATTAATTAATGAGTTAAGAGATCAACTTTTTTAAATATCAAATCTCGAACGACTGACTGAGCGTGTGGTAGTGTTTCGGCATAGCGATTTAAATAATCTGGCCCCTTTCATTAGATCGCTCTTTACGCGGTATAGTACCTAAATCGTGCAATCTAGGTACTATTACAGCGTAAATCTTAAACTTTCGCACAAGCCTTGTTGTGGTGTTAGCACAAATGGTGATCCGTTCCATGAAGGTCTAACAACATTTGCAGATGCCTTCAATCCTACCAAGGTGGGATTAAAATCAAAAAAATGCCAATGTCAGGATCAGGAAAGCTTGGTATGGGTGGATTGAAGAAGATGGCAGAGTTTTTTCTAAAGAACTTCCTTCAGTAGATTCAGAAGACGAATTACGATTTTTATCTTTTTTTCTTTTATTTGCGTTACCTTTTATTAAAAAGTGTGGTTATATAGTAAAGAGATCTACATTGCATTAATATTAATGAGGGAAAAAGTACAAATGTTGACCATAAAAGAACTGGCAGAATTTACAATAACGGAACAGCGGAGCCTTATCAATTTCCTTACAATGTTGACGGGTGATCGTTTTGTAGCTGATGATCTGTTCCAGGAAACTTTTCTGGAACTTAGTAAGATCCGTGAAAAGTTTAAAGCCGGAACGAATTTCGGTGCATGGGCGAGAAGTGTCGCCAGATTTCAGGCATTGCGCTATATGCGGACACGTCAAAAAGATCATCTAACTATCTCACCTGAACTCGTAGAACAACTTGCGGACAGTTGGGAGGAAATGCCTCATAATGAATACGAGGATAGGGAATCAGCCCTTAAGAATTGTATGAATGAATTACAAGAACATCATCGTGCGGTACTTAGTTGGCGTTATAAGGAGAGGCAGTCACATAAATATATCTCCAAACAGTTGGATCGTTCAGTCAGCGCGGTAAAAATGCTTGTTTGCCGGATTCACAAAAAACTGAGATATTGTATTGAGTCCAAAATTATTAATCCGGATGCTTGTTTAAATGGAGGTGCTTCCCATGAATAACAGAGAACGATTTGAAGAACTTATAAGTCTCTATTTTGACAGTAATCTATCCAAAGAAGAGCATGCAGAGTTTGAACAGATGCTTCTGGAGTCGGAAGAGTCGCGGGAAATTCTTGCGAAATACGCAAATACACATGTTGAAATAACAATGGCCCTTGGAGTAGAGCTTCCAGCGCTGAAAAAATCTATAATCACAAAGAGTTTCAAGATGCATATGGCTATGTGGAGCAGTATTGCCGCTTTATTGATATTCGGGTTTATTTATATCTGGTCAGATAATAATCAGTTTGTTATATTACGGAACGGTGTTAAAGCTGAATCTGTTTCAGTAACATCTGCGGGAACGGAATACCTCGCAGAGAGCGGGAGTGTGCTGACTACAGAGAGAGGAGATAAATTCGAATTTCTTTCTACATCTGTCTTTTCAATTATGCCCGCAAAGGATATAAAGAACCGGGATATTATTAAAATATTATCTGGCGAAGTTCGCATTACGGTTTCCGCAGATTCAGCTGGAGTTAAGGTTATCACACCGGAAGGTTTTTTAAGAGATATTGGAACGGAATTTGAAGTCGGAGTCAATTACAACACCAAGGATGAGGATATTATGTTAAAACAACTGCGCTTGAAAAATATAAGACCAATTGTTACAGCACTTGTGCTTAGCGGGATTGTGGAATTTCAATCTAATGCTGCCGGTTCCGCCCCCGTAAAAATCACACGGGATATGGGAAAAATCGAACTGTCGGCGGACTTCTCGCTCGGCAAAGTTCTGGATCGTGAAGGCAGTGCACTGATAAAACCCTGCAATGCTGCACGATGGTCCATTGCCGACGAAAAAATGATCCTCGAAGTCAAAGACTGGATTAAAACCGGTCGCCGCGGAGCAAATGCACTGCTATTGCGTATGAAAAACGATGTCAGACTAATACTCGGCCCGGATACACTTATCGAAGTTACAGATGCCGCGAATATTAAATTGTTCAGAGGAGAACTCGAGGTAAAAGCTCCAAAAGGTGTAACCATAAATGTTAATGGTCCTAAAGGCCAGATTCAGAAGGTCAGCAATCAAATATCCACAATCCGTTTACGCAAAGATGCAATGACGCTTTTAAAAGAGCCTCCTGCATGGCTGAAGGGATATAAGAATAACCAGTCAACCGAGGCGATGGGATCGCTACTTGCCAATGTCGACGGACGGAACGTACCGTTGACCATCGGATACCATAAAGTTACTGTCGATATTCGCGACCAGATCGCCCGGACAGTTATTGAAGAGTCTTTTGTCAATAATACAAATTCCGTTCTTGAAGGGATATTTTATTTCCCGTTGCCGCAGGATGCGTCGATTTCTGGATTCGGAATGTGGATAGGGGATGAACTTGTTCATGGTGAAATAGTAGAGAAAGAACGTGCGCGCGAAATTTACGAGACGATTCTGCGTGAAAAACGTGATCCTGGTCTTCTTGAGTGGAGCGGAGGAAATATTTTCAAAGCCCGTATATATCCGATAAATTCTGAGAAACGTATTAAAATAACCTACACACAGGTTCTGCCTAAAATCGGTGACAGCTATAGTTACAACTACTCTCTTCAGAGCGAAATGCTTAAACTGAATCCTCTGAAAAAACTACAGATTACGGTAAACGTAAATTCTGCTGAACCGCTGATCTCGGCAATCTCAACATCTCATACATGTCGTACGGATATGACACAGAACAGCGCAAAGATTGAATTTGAAGCAGAAGAATACACACCGGAACGCGATTTCGAAGTTCGCATAAAAACATCTAAAAACGAGCAGCAGGCAACTCTGATTCCACATCGCCGTGCAGATGACGGATATTTTATGCTACTTGTGAATGCGCCACCGTCTGAACAGAATATCACGCGCGATCTGCTTCAGAAACGCAAACCTATGAAATTTATTGTAATGGCCGATACTTCAGGTTCGGTCAACGGCACGCAACGTGAATCAATGCTTGCATTTACCGAGTCACTTCTGAGTTCACTTGGTGATGATGATGTTTTTAATCTAATGACATTTGATGTCGACTCCCGCTGGGTATCCGACACTATGCTGAAAAATAGTGCGGATAACCGTGAAAAAGCCGTGAAGTTTGTGGAAAAACGCTATCCACTTGGCTGGTCGGATCTGGATAAGGCATTCGCCTCGGTATTTGAGCGTGCAGATGAAGATACGGTTGTAATTTTTGTAGGTGACGGAATTATCACCACCGGAGCATGTGATCCTCAATCTTTCTGCAAACGCCTTAAACAATTATATCAAGGTAAAGGCTCTTTCCATGCGGTCGCGCCCGGCAGTACTTATGAATCATCAGTGCTAAAAACTATTGCGTCATTTGACGGATCCTGGCGTGCAATCGGCGGTGGAACTGACCCGGCACAGGCGGCATACGAAGTGCTAAAACAGGCGACCACTCCGGCAATAAGAGATCTGAAAGTAGAGTTTGAAGGTGTTGATGTTGCAGCGGTCTACCCGGAAGAGCTTCCGAATCTGCCCGTGGGAACTCAGCAGATCATCCTCGCCCGTTATAATCCAAAGAAAGGAGATGCTAAAGGCAAAGTAACCGTGACCGGAACCCTGAACGGTAAACCAGTAAGTTACAGTAGTGATATCATCCTGGCAGGAGCAGAAAAGGGGAACTCTTTTATCCCAAGATTATGGGCACGTAAGCATCTTGACAATCTTCTGAATCAAGGTCGCTCAACTAATATTAAAAATCAGATTATCACTCTCTCTGAAGATTATCAGATCATCACCCCATATACTTCGTTTTTGGTACTCGAAAGTGATGCTGACAGAGAGCGGTTTGCCGTTAAAAAAAGTTTTCGCATGCGCGATGGAGAAGAGTTCTTCGCCAAAGGACGCGATAACGCAAACTACGAACTCGTACGCAAACAGATGCT
>JAUVCU010000093.1 GCA_030590715.1 Lentisphaeria bacterium | reverse complement strand
ATTCTGATTGTTTTCAACCGCCAACCCTATGACAATACAGATGTAACTTGGAATGGTTTGCGCCTTGCAGGTCAACTACTTGATGCAGGTCAGGAAGTTCGTATTTTCCTGATGAACGACTCCGTTGATATGGCTCGTGATATTTGCAAAAAACCCGAAGGTTACGATCAGGACTTATCACAAATACTAAAAGAACTCATTATAAAAGGGTTACCAGTAAAAGCATGTGGTACGTGCATGTCTCGCTGTGGAATATACAAGAATCAGCCATATTTCGAAGGAGCTGAAGAATCTACTATGTCGGATTTGGCTGAATGGGTGATAGATAGTGATCAGGTGATTACATTTTAAGTCGTAGCTAAAGTTTGTTTCACAGGATCTTGTTTTGCGGGCTCTGTGAGTTTAAAGAGTTAGAGGCAATAGTTTGATTGCAGTACACAAAGAGGGCATGGAGCAGTCATGTCTTCCCGTGAGTGCTGTAGATCATTTTTAATCATAATTGATTAACATAAAAAAAATAGACCATTGAGGAAGATTATGAAAATAGTAATATCGGTAAGTGGCGGGACACTGGAATCCCCAATAGATACTCGTTTTGGAAGGGCAAAAAACTTTATGCTTTACGATTCGGAGACAAATGAGTATTCTGTACATAGCAACGATCAAAATTTAACAGCAGCGCAGGGTGCAGGTATTCAGGCTGGTCAGAATGTTGTTGAATTAGAAGCTGATTGTTTGATAACGGGACACTGCGGGCCAAAAGCCTTTAAGGTTTTAAGCCAGGGGGATGTAAAAGTATACCTTGGAGTACCGGGAACGGTTCGAGAGAACCTGGATCAGTTTCTTGCCGGAAAACTTGAGCGCGCAGAGTCAGCGGATGTAAAAGGACACTGGATGTAGGCTATGAATATTGTATTAGCGAGTGGAAAAGGCGGTACGGGCAAGACAACAGTCGCCGTAAATATGGCATATGTTCTTAATCAGGAATTGGACGACAGCGTGGCTCTTCTGGATTGCGATGTTGAAGCTCCAAATGATAACCTGTTTTTGAATAGAGCTATTAGGGAAGAGGTTGAGGTGTACGAACCGAAACCGGTTCTTGATGCTGATAAGTGCGTTGGATGCGGGAAATGCGCGGCCGCTTGTAACTACAATGCGCTTGCAGTTGTGAAGAAGAAAGTACTGTTATTCCCGGAACTGTGCCATTCGTGTGGCGTATGCAGTTACGTCTGCCCGCAGCAGGCTTTGGTTGACCAACCACAGTCGATTGGTAAGATTTGTTTTGGCGAGGACGATAATAGTTTTAAATTTTCCTATGGTCTTTTGAATATCGGCGAGTCTCTGGCGCCTAAAGTTGTTAAAGCTGTCAAGCAGAATATATCATCAGATGATATAACGATTATTGATGCAGCCCCGGGCACGAGCTGCCCTGTCGTTGCCGCTCTTGAAGGAGCAGACATAGCTGTTCTTGTGACAGAGCCGACCCCATTTGGATTAAATGACCTTAAGCTGGCTGCGGGTCTCAGCTCCAAGATGGGAATCCCTACCGGAATAATCATTAACCGTTCCAACGGTGAAGACAAAATTATTGCCGACTACTCTGCTAAAACAGGCTTACCTATCTTGGGTCGAATCCCGTTTGAACGTAAGTATGCGGAAACCTATTCGGGTGGCGGAATGATCGCTAAGGAACATCCTGAATTTAATAAGAATATAATCAAGATTTATGATGAGATAAAAAGACACAGTGACAGTAAGGAGACGGTGGAGCTGGAAGATGACTATGTGTTGGAAGTCGGTTCAGCCCAACCACTTGAAAAAGGAACCGCAACTGCTTACAAAGAGATAACGGTGATCAGCGGAAAAGGTGGAACTGGTAAAACAACCCTCTCGTCATCTATCAGCAGCCTTGCACAAAATGTAGTTGTCACAGACTGTGATGTTGATGCCGCAAACATGTATCTTTTGCTGAACCCTGTTCCTTATAAGGAATTTGAATTTGCAGGCGGAACTAAGGCATCAATTGAACCTGACAAATGTATCGGATGCGGCCTGTGTGAAGAGCATTGTCATTTCGATGCCATATATCCATCTGAACGAATATTTACAATATCTCCGTTAAAATGCGAAGGCTGCGGTATGTGTCTGCATGTTTGTCCGGTCAATGCTATTTCAGAAACTCTTGACTATAACGGAAAATGGTACAATTCTACCACCTCGCAAGCAGATATGGTTCATGCCAGACTGGGGATTGCCGAAGATAATTCGGGCAAGTTGGTTACCCAGGTGAGAAATGACGCGGCGAAGATAGCGTCTGCAAATGGTCGCTCGGGAATACTTACCGACGGTCCTCCAGGAACAGCATGCCCCGTTATCGCTTCATTATCAGGAACCGATCTGGCAGTGGTTGTAACAGAGCCGACGGTATCTGGTGTTCACGATCTGAAACGAGCGCTTATGCTCACTAATCATTTCAACGTAAAGGCTTTGATCGTCATAAATAAATCAGACCTCAATGCGGATATGTGTCGTAATATATATGAACTCAGTAGTGCTGTCGGTTCAGAAGTGATAGGAGAGATACCATTCGACCGGGCGGTTAATGATTCATTGATGGCCGGAAAGAATGTGATTGACTTTGGAGAAAGCGCTGCCGCTGATGCCATAATAAAGATCTGGTCAAAACTGAAGAAGTATTATGGAGCCTAAAAAACGAGATTATAAATTTTATGCCGACGATACAAGTCGCATGGGGCGCATGAACGACCCCAGCGTCGCATCAGTTGTGGAAGGAGGCTGTGGTGATACTCAGGAATTGTACCTGATCATTAAGGATGATTTTATCGAAGAAGCACGTTTTTTTGCGACAGGCTGTGAGGCAACTCATGCGTGTGGCGCTTATGTGGCGGAATGGATAGAAGGAGTAACGGTAAGTGAATCGCTGACGTTGTCTGCGGGTGATATTCTCAGTCACTTGAAAGGTATTCCCGAGGGTCACCATCACTGCGCAATATTGGCGATGCTTACTCTTTATCAGGCTATCGGTAATTATATGCTTACCCCGAAATATTAAAGGATACAATGAAGGAAAAACAAACTAGCCCCGTTGTACGGGGAGGCGAATACACATTTAGAGTTACGCTTGAGCAAACCGACGCTTTGGGGCTTATACATAATTCTGTTGTTTTCCGACTCTTCGAGGTTGCCGAACTGGAGTGGTTTCGCGAACTCAATATTCACTGGCTCGAATTTGACGATGTCTGCTTTCCCCGAATTAAAGTGAACGCCGAGTTTTTGCGTCCGGTGCGGTTTGATGATCACTGTGTTATTACAACAAAGGTCGTATCATTGAAAGCGGCTCGGGTGTTACTGAGCCATGAGATCCGTAATTCTGAACACGGAAACGTAATGATAAGAGGAACTGTGGAGTTTGCCTGTGTATCTAAAGATACCTTCAGGCCACAGGTGCTTCCCGAAAAAATGAGAACAATTTTAAATTCAAATATATAAAGAGGTAAAGATGTCAAGCGAGTGTGAAAGTTGTTGTGAGAATGGAGAATGTGGTCAGGACCGCAGTACTTGTGGTGTGGAAACAGAAACGCTGCTGAAGAAGCGTATGGGTATGATCAAGAAAAAATATTTAGTGATGTCGGGTAAAGGCGGGGTCGGGAAAAGCACAATATCCGTAAACCTGGCGACGGGTCTTGCTTTAGAAGGCTTGAAGGTCGGACTTTTAGATACCGATATCCATGGGCCGAGTATCCCGACAATGCTCAATCTGCATGATGTGACAATTGAGCACACGAGTCGTGGTATCAAGCCGGTTGAGACCTTAGGTGGTAACCTGAAAGTTATATCAGTCGCTTTTTTCCTTGAAAACAGTGAAGATGCGGTGATCTGGCGCGGACCGGCAAAGATGGGTGCTATCAAGCAGTTTCTTGAAGATGTAGACTGGGGTGAGCTTGACTGCCTTATAATTGATTCGCCTCCCGGGACAGGTGATGAACCTCTCTCTGTCGTTCAACTTATTGAAGATGTGGATGGGGCAATTGTTATCACTACCCCGCAGCAGGTCGCAACCGCAGATGTTAAACGTTCAATCACATTCTGCAATCAGATGAAGCTCCCTGTGTTCGGGGTTATTGAAAACATGAGTGGATTCAAGTGTCCCAACTGCGATGAGGTTGTTCATATCTTTGATCAAGGTGGCGGAAAAGCTCTTTGTGACGAAATGAAGTTGCCGTTTCTTGGAAAGATTCCGATTGACCCGGATGTTGTAAGAGCGTCAGATAAAGGGAAACCATACATATATCACCACAATAACAATGCGGGTGCAAAGGTTATTGAGAGTGTTGTAGCAAAGATCGTCGCTCGGTAGGGCGTGAATACAATTATATAAAAAGGTGGTGTTATGAGTCGTGTTAATTTTAGTACATATGTAAAAGATGAAACTCGTTACGGCAGGATGGAGAACCCTATGATCGCTTCTTATGTAAAGGGCAGTTCCGGGGACTCCATTGAGTTTAATTTAACCGTCATTGATGATAAAATCGAAAATATCAGTTTTTATGTTCAAGGGTGTAATGAGATAAAAGCGTGTGGTGCCGTTGTGGCCGAGATGATGGCCGGTGAATATATCTATAAAGCCCGTGAGCTATCGGCGAGTGCTGTTATGAAACCATTGATGGACTCGCCTATGCCTGTCGATCACTGGGCTATACTCACGGTGAGATCGTTTAACCAGGCGCTTGAACAACTCTTTTATAAAAAATATTTGGAGAATCGATTCGCCTGAAAACGATAAATTGTTCTGCCGAAACACAATATAAAATAGAAATAATAAATTAGTATTACCAGGAGAAGAAAAGATGAGAATAGCAATCCCGACAGTAGAAGGCCGACTATGCATGCACTTTGGACATTGTGACGTATTTAAGATGTTCGATGTGAATGATCAAAACGAACAATGCTGTGTTGTAGAGATGGTTCCACCGCCGCATGAACCGGGTGTTCTTCCTAAATGGATGAACGATAATGCTGTCAATGTAATCATTGCCGGCGGAATGGGGATTAAAGCCCAGAACTTGTTCAAAGAATTTGGTATTGATGTTGTGACCGGTGGGAGCGCGAAATTGACCCCGGCGGAACTTGTTCAAGAATACTTGAATGGAACATTGGTGACTGGTGAAAACGCCTGCAGTCACTAGACTCTTAATATCAAGGTGTTGAGGATTTAGTCCAACACTTTTAAAATACTGTAAACGGTACGTCTCGAATTCGTTTACATGTTGTATTTGAGCTGAAAGGTGAAGTCCAAAACCTGCGACTTCACCCGCGCTGATCATAATACTCATTTTTAACATACAAAAAAAAGGCGCTCAAAAATGGAACCAAATATTCGAATAACAGTTCTGGCAGAGAATACTGTTTATAAGCAGGGACTCATGGCAGAACATGGTCTGTCCCTGCTGATCGAAGCAGATGGCAAAAGAATTCTCTTCGACACTGGACAGGGGATGGCTTTAGAGCACAACATGAAAGCTTTGGATATTACCCCTTGCTCCATTGACATTCTCGTGCTTAGCCATTGTCATTACGACCATACCAGTGGTGTCGAATGGCTGCTTCAGAATAATTCAGAGATCAAGATTCACATGCACCCCGAAGCTCTTAAACCATGTTTCTCAAAACGAGGTACGCTGGTTAGGGATATCGGAATACCGAATGGCTGTATGAATGAGCTTACTAAAAGGTTTGAATCTATTATATGGACAGCATCTCCGGTCGGCATTACACCGGGTGTAACCGTGACGGGGTCAATACCACGATTAGCTGAAGATGAGATAACCGATCGCTTTTATACTGATAAAGATTTTTCGTCCATCAATAAAATACCTGACGATCAGGCAATGTTCATTAAAACAGCCAAAGGAGTGGTTGTGATACTGGGCTGTACTCATTCCGGTCTTAGTAACACGCTTTCGTATATCAGTTCTCTCACTCAGGAAAATAAGATCTATGCTCTTATTGGCGGAATGCATTTAAGCCATGCAACACAGGCGCAGGTTGAATCAAATGCTCAGCGGTTAAAAGAGTTGGAATTGAAAGTAATAGCTCCGGGGCATTGTACCGGCTTTGACGCAATGTGTTTATTAAAACAGACCTTCGAAAATGAGTATACATCTTTATCTGTCGGAACTGTCATTAAAATATAAAGACAGAAGAGCTTGCTTAAATATATTTTTTAGCACTTTCTTTATTCTTGATCTGAATTATTAATTTCTGGCTTGTCCTATAAAGAGAAACTTTGTCCGCATCATGCGGACTTTTATTCATTATCACCAGCTGAGCGATTCTCGAGTATTCGGCCTCGCCTTTATCGCACGCATGTTGCCCGTGAAATATATTTAGAGCCCGTCCCATA
>JAUVCU010000317.1 GCA_030590715.1 Lentisphaeria bacterium | reverse complement strand
TAGGCGACCTGTGGTCGCTCTTTGATTTCCTAAATCCGGGTCTGCTCGGATCGAAAAATGAATTTAAAAACCTGATTAAGAATAATGATGGTGACTTCAGTCATATTCGCAAAATTATCAGCCCGTATATTCTGCGTCGTTTGAAGACCGACAAAAAAATCATCTCGGATCTACCTGATAAAATAGAAGTGGATTCCTACAGTCAGCTGACCAAGAAACAGGCCGTACTGTATCAGGAGCAGGTAGGTGTTCTTTCTGATTCTCTTGAAGGAGCTGAAGGAATTGAGCGTAAAGGACTTGTTCTTAGCACGCTTATGAAGTTTAAACAGATTTGTAATCATCCGTCGCAGTTCCTCGGTGATGGCGAATTTAATGAAAAGCACAGCGGGAAGTTTGAGAGACTGAAAGAGATTTGTGAAACAGTTAGAAGCAAACGCGAACGCATACTTATTTTTACGCAGTTTCGCGAGATGACAGATGCACTGAATGAATTTCTGGAAAAGGAGTTCGGGCGTCCGGGCTTTGTGCTTCACGGTGGAACCGCGGTTAAGAAGCGAAAAGAAATGGTGGAGAAATTCCAAAGTGATGAGTATTTTCCATTTTTTATTCTGTCGCTTAAAGCAGGGGGAACCGGGCTCAACCTTACCAATGCAAATCATGTGGTTCATTTCGACCGTTGGTGGAACCCGGCCGTTGAAAACCAGGCCACCGACCGCGCGTTCCGAATCGGGCAGAAGAAGAGCGTGGTTGTTCACAAATTTATCACTGAGGGAACATTTGAAGTGAAGATTGACGAGATGCTTAAGCAGAAATCAGCTCTGTCTGATAATCTTCTTGCCGATACAAAATCGACGTGGATTACCGAGATGAACAACGATGAACTGATCTCGATGTTTTCGATGGGAGGTAAATAATGAGCTGGGGATATAAACCGTATGAAAGAGTTGGCGATAAAAAAGCCCGGGCTCAGAAAAAAATTGCGAGTATGCGGAAGCAGAAGAAATACGCCGATATTGAGCCAGTGACGATTGAAGGGCGTTCTATTGCTAAAAATTGGTGGGGTAAGGCGTGGTGTACAAATCTGGAGTCGTATGCAGATTATTCGAACCGCATCGGACGTGGTAGTGCATATGTGAAAAACGGGATGGTTATCGACCTGGAAATTTCCGAAGGTACAATTCGATCGTTGGTTATGGGCTCCGGATCAACTCCGTACGAATGCTCAATCAGCATTAACACTCTTCCCAAGAAAAAGTGGGCTGATATTAAAAAACTTACTGTATCGAGTTTTGACTCTGTACAGAGTTTACTCGATGGAAAGTTTCCTAAAGAGCTTCAGAACTCATTGTCAGATAAAGGTTCTGGTTTATTCCCGGCTCCACGCGAAATAAAGTTTGATTGTGACTGCCCCGATTGGGCTGATATGTGTAAGCATATTGCGGCTACGTTGTATGCGGTCGGAGCTCGACTCGATCACAAACCGGAGTTATTGTTTTCGCTGCGTGGCGTCGATATGAATGAACTTATTTCAGATACTATTGCTGATCATAAGTCATCGCTGATCGGCAAAGCGCTCAAAGTGAAAAGTAAACGCATCATGAAGATCAAGGATAACCCGTTGGGCTCATTGTTCGATATAGATTTTAAATCGTAATGCCATAGCCCGTAATCGAAATGAGCCGTGACTCGAATTTTACACCGAAAAAGCAAAAAACGAAAAAAGAGAAAATAACAATGAATGCAGAAGAGTTTTGGGATTTGTATATGTGCGGAGAAGCTTCGCATGATGTGTGTATTGAATACTTTAGTACCTCGCGAGTTAAGGAATTTGAGGATTACGATTATGAAGATTTGGCTCTTGAGGTTCTTGATACATTAAGAAACCTTGGCGACTATGAGAAACTTATTAAGCTCGATACTGTCTTACGGAAGCATAATCCCGAGGTCTACAAAGAAATTGGTTCGTATTATGTGAAATATTTGGTTCCATATTACTACTCAATTGGCAAGCGGGAAGAAGCTTTGCAGTATATTGAATACCTCACAGAATGTTGTGAGGGCTTAGGCATAGATAACTTCATGAAAGTTTTCAATGTACTGATTGGATATGACGATGTGCAAACAATTAATGTTCTGGTTGAAAAGTGCTTACCCGTCATTGCTGGTTCTGTGGGTGTAATGCCTTCAGTTCAAGATGAGATGGCTGCAACTCAAGTTGAACAGGATATACTTGAGATTATAAAGAGTAAAGAACTTCACCATCGCGCTCATGAAATTATCAATGAAAAGTACTCTGACTATGTGGTTACTCTTAAAGAGGATTTCTGCGAGGGTGTGTCATTCGCTGCAGATACGGAGAAAATGATAACAGACTACAAAGAAGAACTTCAGACGACATTCTATCAGGTTGTCAATCAGCGTTTCATGTGCTGGATGGAGCAATTTAATATCTCTCCTATTTTATCATCGCGCATTGCGAAGGTCTTTTTTGAGTATTGGTATGAGTGTTCAGAATTGGGCCGTACCGATGATTTAGTTGATAATATTGCATTTAATGAGCTTCGTTTTCGCGAAACATGCGACTCTTATTTCAGTGCATTTGATGGAGACTTGCCAACTACTGCAATTCTCGTTTGGGGTACTCAATATGTATATGACTTTTTCCGTGAACAGAAAATGGTAACAGAGGAAGAACATGCGGCTGCCATTTTAGGAATAAGTCGTGTTAAATACTCTTTTATGGATACATTTCTTGGAGATTTAGCTGATCTTTCTTTTATTCGTGAATGGACTCTTCCGCCATCTGCAGATAAAAAGGAAGCAGAGGCAATTTTACTGGTCTTTGCATCTAGTCGTCAACTCTCATCTGTAGGTGATATAAGTAACGTTGAATTTGTATCCGGCTTAGATCTCGAAAATGAGGCTCTTCAACAGCTTGCGCAAAAATTAGAGAATTCACCTTCACTTATCGGAACGAGGAAGTCTCCTCTTGACTCAATAATGGAATCTGGTGATTTCTCCA
>JAUVCU010000255.1 GCA_030590715.1 Lentisphaeria bacterium | reverse complement strand
CGTTTTAAAGGTGTCATGTATATGCTGGTGTCGGGCTTTGCTTTTGCCCTGATGTCATTGGCCGTAAAAAGGGCAGGGGATCTTCCTGTTCATGAGAAAGTTTTTGCCAGAAACCTGGTGAGTCTGATCGTTGCTTTCTGTATGATCAAAAAATCGGGAGTTAAAGTTCCTCTTTTCGGAAAGCTAGAAAACCAGCTTTACTTGATTTCACGATCATTATTGGGACTGACAGGAGTCATCTGCTTTTTCTATGCGATTGATCATATAAAAATGGCCGACGCGAATATTATCAGCCGTATAAATCCCGCTTTCGTGACGATTTTCGCCTGTATGTTTCTGAAGGAGAAAATTTCAAAATTCCAGACACCTGCTCTGATACTGTCATTTGTCTTTGCCATGCTGGTAATCAAACCGTCATTTGATTTGAGTGTACTTCCTTCGCTTGCTGCGCTTGTAACTGCGGTCTGTGCGGGAGCTGCTTATACGCTCGTTCGTTTTTTAAGCGGTCGCGAATCAGCGGCTACTATCGTTTTCTATTTCTCCTTTGTATCTGTGGTAGGAATGACTCCGTTTCTTTTGATGGAATTTGTCATGCCTGATACGATTCAGCTTTTATGGCTTCTTGCAATTGGGATATTCGCCTCGTTCGGTCAGTTCGGGCTGACGCTGGCTTACAAATATTCCAAAGCCGCCGAGGTGAGTATTTATAGTTATTCTACCATCGTATTCGTTACTATTCTGGGAATCGTTTTTGAATCGGAAATCCCGGATGGGTGGAGTATCATTGGCGGACTTGGAATAATCGGCGTTGCCGTTGTACTTTATCTTCATAACAGACAACAAGCTTTGCGTACATAAAGGGATTTATATATGGAATTATCTTCATTTGGAAAGACATTCACGGTAGATGCCGGTATTTTAAAATTGATGGAAGATCTTGGAAAAGCAAATTCCGGAGATAAGGATGTGATAATGCTTGGTGGCGGAAATCCGGCGCATATCCCTGAAATTCAGGATGTACTACGAGCCCGAATGCAGAAAATTCTTGAGAATAACGGGGACTTTGAATCCTTGATCGGGAATTACGATCCACCTCAGGGGCGTAAATCGTTCAATGTCGCTTTGGCAGAACTCTTCCGTAAAGAGTACGGCTGGGATATTACTGAAGAAAATATCGCTTTGACCAATGGAAGCCAGTCAGCGTTTTTCTATCTTTTCAATATGTTCGCCGGTAAATTCGATGACGGTGCTTTCAAAAAAGTTCTACTGCCGCTGGCTCCTGAATATATAGGCTATGCCGATCTTGGTGTTGACGGTGATATTTTCAAAGCTTATAAACCGAAAATTGAACTGCTTGAGAACAATATGTTCAAATATCGTGTGAACTTCGATGAATTTGAAGTCGGTGATGATATCGGTGCTATCTGCGTTTCTCGTCCGACAAACCCGACTGGAAATGTGCTGACAAATGATGAAGTTGAAAAGCTGGCTGAGCTGGCTGAAAAACATTCGATTCCGCTGATTCTGGATAATGCGTACGGACTGCCATTTCCAAATATGGTGTATACGGATGCTAAACCGTTCTGGAATAAAAATGTTATCCTGGCGATGAGTCTTTCAAAATTCGGCCTGCCGGGCGCAAGAACCGGAATTGTGGTTGCGGATAAGGAAACTATCGCTTCAATCACAAAAATGAATGCGATCTTCAATCTTTCTCCGGGGAGCCTCGGCGTTTCCATTGCACTCGATATTGTTAAAAATGGGCAAATTATCGACTTGAGCACAAATGTGATCAATAAATACTACAAAGATAAGTCTGTTCTGGCTTTCAATACATTGTCTGCGGAACTTCAAGGATTGGATTACCGACTGCACAAGCCGGAAGGCGCGATGTTCCTGTGGCTGTGGATGAAAGATTTGCCGATTGGATCACACGAATTGTACGAAAGGCTGAAAGAACGCGGGGTTGTGATTGTTCCGGGGCATTATTTCTTTCCGGGTCTGAATGAAGAATGGGCACACAAAGATGAATGTATCCGTATCTCTTACGCTTATGATGAAGAGGTCGTGAGAAAAGGCCTGGTGATTATTGCCGATGAAATTAAGAATATTTACGCAGAGTTTGAGAATCAGTAAATCATGAATTGGAAAGATAAAAACGTAATAGTTTTCGGTGGCGGAGGATTTCTTGGCCGCTATATAGTTGAGCAACTCCTTGAATTAGGCGCGCAGGTAAGCTCGTTCGGACGTAGTAAACAACCGGAACTGGAAGCGCTTGGCGTTGATGTGATCTGTGGCGATATGCGTGATAGCAAATCGGTTGATAATGCATGCTCTGGAAAAGAAATGGTTTTTCTGACAGCCGCGAAAGCCGGCGTTTGGGGAAAATGGAACGAGTATTACTGCATAAATGTTTTGGGAGCTGAGAATGTTCTCAATGCATGCAAAAAGAACCAGGTCAAAAGCCTGATCTATACGAGTTCTCCAAGTGTTGCTTACTCCGCGGAAAAAGATATAGAGAATATGGATGAGAACAATCCGTATCCTGAAAAGTATCTTGGGAATTATCCGAAGAGCAAAGCGATTGCTGAGAAAATGATTCTTGCAGCAAATTCGAAAAGCTTGAAAACTGTTTCGCTTCGTCCGCATCTGATTTGGGGGCCGAGAGATCCGCATCTGATCCCGCGCGTTATGGAAGCCGGCCGGAATGGAAAACTGATGATTGTCGGAAATGAAAAAAGCAAAGTAGACATGACCTATGTCGTCAATGGAGCTTCAGCTCACATTAAAGCCGCAGAGGCGTTGAACGATGCAGAACGATGCGGTAATGTCGAGGGTAAGGCATACTTTATCAGCGATGACGCTCCGGTCGAGCTTTGGACATGGATCAATCAGTTATTTGAAAAGAACGGTATTCCGCAGATCAAAAAGTCTCTCTCGTATAAAAAAGCGTATGGAATAGGAATTGTTTTAGAGGGAATTTACAAATGTCTGCCGTTTTTGGGCGAACCGCGAATGACACGATTTATTGCAGGTCAGCTCGGGCATTCTCACTATTTTGATATCTCTGCAGCAAAACGGGACTTTGGATATTCTATTGTTGTTGATCCAAATGCGGGTCTTGACAACTTATTAAAATCAATCAAATCTACCTAACGAAATATTTGCACAAGATAATCTTTTGTGTTTTATAACTTAGTGTAGGGGAAAGTAGTATGTTCGAATATGAGAAGAAATTCGGGAATGATGTGATTGATTTTAGAGGGCTTATCGCTCTGGAAATCAATTTGGATTATTTTAAGACTATTTTTGATGTCTTTCTTGATGAGGGGAAAAAATATTTGAAGAGCTTTCAGATGCAATAATCCAAAAGAATTGCGAAATGGCAATGCGCTGCGGGCATTCTTTGAAATGGATGTGCTCTACTCTACGAGTGGTTCAAATGACAGATGCCGCTTCAAAAATAGAATATGCGGGACTGAACAAAAACATTGATGAAATCACAAATCATGTTCAGTTGTGTAAACTTGAGTTTATAACTGCGGCACTGGTTCTAGACGAAGTCTGCAACTAATACTTTTAAAATAGATATTTAAGCTTCGGGCAAATAGCCCGGAGCTTTTTTTTTGCCTGTGATTAACAACGATAAGTCGGAAAACTAATGTTTTATTGGACTTTGAATTACCTCTTAAAACATCCCACAATCCTGGATTTTATTAAACTAAATACTATTCCTGCCTTAATATTTTATAAAATGATTTCTTTAG
>JAUVCU010000041.1 GCA_030590715.1 Lentisphaeria bacterium | reverse complement strand
CTGTTCGGGGGACATGAAGACCGGTTTTCCTACAAATGAAAATTGGTCAGTGATATGTTTTGCTTTTGCGATTCCGAAGTCTGTCAGTTTTGGTAGTCCTTCGGTTGTGATAAGTATATTGTATGGGCAGACATCCCGGTGAACAATGTTTCTCGGCTTGCCCACTTTGTCCAGGCGGCTGTGGGCATAAGCCAGCCCCCGGGCAATCCTGCTCGCGATAAACACGGATAGTTTTTCCGGAATTCTTTCATTCACTGTATTGTGGATAGACAGGAGGTCGTGAAGCGAAATCCCATCAACATATTCCAGAACTACATAGTAGTCATCTTTCTGTTTGCCGAACTGATAAATCTGGACAATATTTTCGTGCACGAGATCGGCAACTAGTTTTGCTTCAGATATGAACATATTTATGCATTTATCTTTTTCGTGAAGTGTGCTATGCAGTATCTTTATCGCAACAGTCTTTTCGAACCCTTCTATTCCCATTTGTATCGCTTTGAAAACCGCACCCATTCCGCCCTCGGCCAGTTTTCTCACGATTTTGAATTCTACATTTTGAGAGAAGTTTTCCATATCAGCTGTTTCCCTCAAGTAAGCTTTTAAGTTTAGTTAAAACTCTGTTTTTGATATCCGTTAGCTCTTCACTGGCTGTTTTTGTGAAATATTCGTGCCCCTCAAGGAAATTTATCTGAAGCTTTATCCATTCTGTATCTGTAAACTCTAAACCGTGTTCGGACATCTCTTTTCTAAGTTGCTGTGACTGCCGTTTGTAGGCTGAGGTTCCAAGATAGAACAGATCCGCATCACACAGTATTTCTGAAAGCCGGCATTCTGGTTTTTGGGGCATTTTTGTCGCCATTATCATTTTGCAGATCAGGCTTACCTCAACTTCCGAGTAGTTGAATTGTGGTAGCATTTTCTTTATTTCAATGCAGGCAAATTTTTCGTTATCGGTATAACTAACTATAAAGCCCAGGTCATGAGCCAGGGCAGCTGTCTTTATCAATGTCGTCTCATATTCTGGGAGGGATTCCTTATTGCATAGGTATTCAACATAGTTCTTTACGTGGATCGCATGATGTGCTCCATGATAGTAGAGTGTCTTTGGAAGTCTTTCATTCAAGACTGAGATAAATTTGTCTTTGGCTGCTTTGTAATTCATTACTTTCCATTTTTTAAGGATCGTTATTAGTGTCTGCATGTTATATAATTATGGTATATCAATTGTCATTGTTAAACAATATTGTTTAACAATGACAATTCTTTTTTGACATTAGAAATTCAGATAGAAGAGTAGATCAATGAAAAATGTTTTAGTAGCAGAAAGTGAAGCAAAAGAACTAAGAAGTCTTTTAGGGCTTTGGCAGCAACCGGGCGTGAATGTAGTCGAAGCCCCATCAAGTGCCGGTGTCTTAACCATAGTTGCTGAATATGATTTCTCATTGTTTATTCTTGATGTCAATATTGAGGGGGGAGATATTGTTGATGTGGTACTCAGCATACGGAGTAAAAAATACCTAAACCATATTCCTATTATATTTGTCGGAGAACTTTCTTCAGCACAGCTGTCAATGCTTTCAAAATATGAAACAGAAACATATGGTGTTATTTCAAAGCCTATCATTCCTTTGGAATTGACAAAACAGGTGGCGAAATTCTGGGGGACAGAATCTTTGCCCGGACAGGATACTTTTAAGAAGGTGTACATTGCCTGTGAGTCAAAGCTGTTTTCACGCGCTCTTTCTAAGTTCTGTCACATGTACTGCGTCGACCCGGTAGTAATGAAAGATGAACGTAAAATCTTTGAAGAAATGGAGGTGTG
Organism: Lentisphaeria bacterium; assembly: GCA_030590715.1. Classification (GTDB taxonomy): domain Bacteria; phylum Verrucomicrobiota; class Lentisphaeria; order Victivallales; family JAUVCU01; genus JAUVCU01. The sequence continues at coordinate 7,374 of JAUVCU010000041.1, read as the reverse complement.
CTCTCCTGTAATGATATTTCTTCACGACAGGATTGTTGAAGAGTGTGGTTTTGATCTTGTTAATAAAATAAAAAGTGATGAATCGCTGGCGAATACATATCTTGTGATTGGAAGTTCTGAAGCTGCTGGTAGGGAAAATGCGGAGAAACATGGATGTGATTACTTTTTGCCTATTCCTTTTCTGAAAAATCAGGTTTACGCAATCTTCAGGCAGATTCTTAATCGTGCCAAGAAAGTGCTTCTTGTTTCATCAGTGGAGGGGGCTTTTGATGAACTTTCTAAGGAGCTTAAAGATCTTAGCTACGAAATCTTATATGTTTCTTCGGGGAGGGAAGCAAAGGTGGCTGTACAGGAGTTTTTTCCCGATGTTATTTATACCAGTTTCACTCTGGAAGATATGACTGGAGCAGAGCTCTGCCGCTCTATCAAGGAAAAAGTTATTTATAAACAGATGCTTTTTCTTGTCGAAGTCTTGAGCCATGATTCAGAAATCATGCGTGAATGTTTTGATTCCGGAGCAGATGATATTTTGCAGAGTTCCTTACCGATCCATAAGAAAGTCAAAATAATTTCATCATATGTTGTGAGCCCGGGGTGGTCCTCTACAAATAGAGTTCTTCTTGTCGAAATAGATATGATGTTGAAGGGGCGGATTACCAAAGCACTTCAGGAGCACAATTATCAAGTAACTTCTGTGTCCTGTATGGATAATGCCATGCAGTGCGTTCTAAAGGAATCGTTTGATGTGATGCTCATTTCTTATGAAATGGCTTACGAGAATAAGTGGGAATTTTGTCTGCATGTTTTAAGTGATAAAAGATCAAAAAATACACCCATTGTTATGCTGGCTGCTAAAAAGTACGAAGCAGATGTAAAGAAACTCGGCAACCTTTTGAGCTTATCTTCCGTTCTTTATACTCCTCTTAACAAGGAAGCATTGCTGCGAACACTGAGGGATGTATTGGAAAATGCTCATTTGAGGCAGGAGAAGAGTGAGTTTGAACGTTATTTGCCTATAGACGCCATAAAGCACGTTGGAGAGATTGTTTCCGGTGTTAAACAAAAAGGTATTGAAAGGGCTTTTGCAACGGTTTTGTTTTGTGATATTTGTTCCTTTACTGAGAAATGTGAAGAGATGGATCCGGAAGAGTTGGTTGCAAATCTGAATAATTTCTTTGATATAATGACGGATCTTGTTCTGGAGCATAAGGGGATTGTCGATAAATTTATCGGTGATGCTGTGCTGGCCAGATTCAATTCCGGAGATTATTCCGCGGACGCAATTAAAGCAGTTAAAACTGCTTATGAAATGATTCAAGCTATGGAGAATTTTGAGCATCCTATTTTTTGCTCATTCGAGGTCAAAATCGGGATTAACTCGGGTGAACTGATTTTAGGAAATATCGGAAGTACAAGTCATTTGAGAAATTATACAATGATTGGTGATACTGTTAATGTGACAGAGCGGATTCAATCAAAAGCTTTACCGCAAACCTGTTTTGTATCAAAGAATACAAAAAAGCTTCTTGGAGATTCTGTCGTACTCGGTGAAATGAGAAGTATAATGGTGAAAGGGAAAAAAGTACCAGTAGAGGTATCGAGGCTCATCAATATACGAAAGTAGCTTACTTCACACCAAGGTCTTTTAAAGATTATCCTCAATTACTATCGAAAATTACGTAAGTATATAGGGGTAAAATCTTTCTTCGATTTGAAGCGGGTCGTAATACTGTATTCTCAGTGCTTTGTTCAGCCATATAAGCGCTACAAATATCAAGCAGGTTGCTAGGATGATCAAGCTGATAGTAAGCATTACTTTATGGTCGAGAATCGTTTTTTTGCTTTCAGAGAAACCATGAAAATGATGTAAGTGAAAGCCGTGAATGTGACTATTCATGAACATACTTGTCTCCTCCAAGTTTCTACACTCCGGGCAAACATTTGCAAGCCCAGTCTCCATATTAAATTATAAGCTTTTTTTGCTGATAAGTTAATATGGATTTATATCTGGAGGTTTAGTTTTATGCCGATTTTAAAGGAGAAGGCTTATCCACCTCCGATAAATGACATTACGTCGATACTATCACCGTCATTAAGGGCTATTTTAGGATAGTTTTCAACTTCAATGACATCGTCATTAAGAGCTATAATGATCTGATCAATCTTGAGCTCGGTTCCTTCAATAAAGCTTTTTATCGTTGAGTTCTCTTTAACTTCTTCAGCCTTTCCATTGACTTTTATCTGCATATCTAATGTTTCCTACATTTATCTTGAACAATTATCTGTAACGGCGTTACCCTAGCATTTTTAGTGTTTGTTTACAATTGCTCAAGTGGGAGGTCTCAGCATGACTTGGATGTTTGCTTTCTTACGAATCAATCGGCGGTGGTCGCGTTTTTGACTTGTTATTGTGGTTTGAAAACGTTGTCATTTCGTAAGGCATTGAATACTATTAATTTATCAAATATTGACCGTGTTGGCTGTGATGATTTTTATCTTGTTGAAAAGTTTCACATTTCTATCAAATTGTAATGCTTGAATTATCACGTTTTTGGTAGACATTCCTCTTCGTAAAAAAACAGCAGAACAGAGAGTATTATGAAAAAAGAATTACCAAAAACAGTCGCAGTTATGACTATGGGGTGCCGATTAAACCAGTCTGACAGTGCATTGATTCACGATAGATTTCAGAAAGACGGATATGAAGTAGTAAAGACCAACTCAGAGAAAGAGATCGGTTATGTAATTGTAAATTCTTGTACCGTAACAAACTCCGCAGCACAGAAGAGCCGTGCTAGCCTTAGGAAATTTAAGCGCGAACACCCGGATTCCTGTGTTATTATCACGGGCTGCAGCGCAGAGATGAATGATGAATTCTGGGCTGAGGAGGTCGCGGCTGATATTGTTGTACCGAATCTTGGGAAGGTTGAGATTATGGATTATATCAACGCTTACAATGAAGGTACTGAACTTCCTGCCAGTCGCAGTTCAGAAATAAATAAAGATTTCTTTGATCCGGAGATAGAGGATTCTTCCAGTTTCGTTTTCAAAGAGGAAGCACAGGAAATTTATCCTTTTATCAGCAGGTCTTATCTGAAGGTTCAGGAGGGATGTAATGATTTTTGCACATTCTGCATTATTCCTTTTACCAGGGGGCGTGAACGTTCTCGGGATTGGGATGAGGTCATTGAGACCTTTACAAAAATGGTTGAAGCTGGCGCAAAAGAGATTGTTGTTACTGGCGTAAATGTAAGCACTTATAATCATGATGGACGACGACTACCGGAACTTCTTGAGGCACTGGCTTCTGTTGAAGGTGATTTTAGAATCCGCCTGAGCTCTACCGAACCTAACCTTGGTAACATCAACCTGCTTGATGTTATGCTTAAGTATCCTGAAAAGATCTGTAGATTCCTTCACCTTTCAATTCAGCATTCTACTGATGAAATCCTGACAGCAATGAACCGGAATTATACTATTGAGCAGTTCTGTTATTTTGCTTCGGAAGCCAAACGCCGTGTTCCTGGCCTTCATTTGGGGACAGATTTTATTGTTGGGTTCCCCGGGGAAACGGCTGAACTTTTTGAAGACGCATGTGACGTTGTAGATAAGATAGCCTTTTCAAACATGCACATTTTTCCTTATTCTCCTAGAGAGGGGACTCCTGCCGCTGATATGAAAAATAAGGTTCCGGAGCGTATTGCCAAGGAGAGACATAAAGAATTAAGTGTTATTGCCAATAAGCATTCTGTTGAATTCTCAAATAGCGCTGTCGGGCAAAAGTTGCGCGTGCTAATTGAGAATGAGCCTAAGGAAGGTGTATTTGAAGGATGGAGTGATAATTATTTGAGAGTTGTTATTGAAGATGCTTCACTTGAAAAGAACATGTTTGCCGATGTAACTATTACTGAAGTTAGAAACGATGGTAAACTTACAGGAAAACTTATTTAGCTTTCAACAAAATAAATGTGATTGATACAAGAGCTATTCTGTATCAATTATGTGGTTGTAATCATGGCGTAGCCATCAGATTGCGACCATATATTTATATTGTCCTATCACTGTTATTACGGCTCAGTTTTCTGGGCCGTTTTTTACGCAAAAATCGTCCTTCAGTGAATTGAGCCTTACCCGTTATAATGTGAATCTTGTGTTCTATCACGCAGAAATCAGGTTAATGTCTTTTTTTTCAAACTTATATGTTACAATGATATTAGTGAGTGTTTTTTAACTTTTAATCTAAGTAACTTATGAGCTCTAATAAAATTCTTATTGTAGATGATTCTCCGACGATTCTGAGTATTTTGCGCTCTTATATGATGGATGCGCAATTTATTAATGTGTTCACTGCGGGTGATTATCATGAGGCAAAAGGTATTTTGGACAATGATACCGATTATTTTATGGCAATATTGGATCTAAACTTACCTGATGCTCCTAATGGAGAAATAGTAGACCTTTTTCTTAGTCATAATATTCCATCAGTAGTCATGACCGGGAATTATAATGAAGATCAGAGGTTGCGTTTTGAACATGTGGATATCGTTGACTATGTCCTGAAGGACAGCCCTTCCAATTTAGATTACATTGTGAAACTGGTGAAACGGGTATATGAGAACCAGTGGGTCAGTGTTCTTATTGTTGATGATTCCAAGTTTATTAGAAATAAGTATAAAGAGCTTCTGGAAGTACATAATTATAATGTTCTTACGGCCGAAGATGGGCAGCAGGCCTTATATGTGTTAGGGGAGCATTCTCGAGATATACGGCTTGTTCTTACAGATTATAATATGCCTGTTATGGATGGCTTCTCTTTAGTCTCTAATATCAGAAAAAAGTACTCCAAAGAGGATGTTTCCATTATAGGTCTGTCTGGTGGTACAGAATACAGTGTTTCTGCTAAATTTCTCAAACTTGGAGCTAATGATTTTTTAGCGAAATCCTTTATTAAGGAAGAGTTTTATGCCCGAGTTACACAGAATATTGAAAACCTAGATATGATCAGAAGGCTTAAAGATATGGCGATGCGAGACCACCTGACTGGCCTGTATAACAGACGCTATTTCTTTGTCACTGCAGAAAAGCAAATTAATGATGCAAAAACAAATGGTGGGACTTTTTATGTGGCTATGATTGATATCGATTTCTTCAAAAAAGTTAACGATACGTATGGACATCAAGCTGGAGACTCAGTGATAAGGGTACTTGCGGATGAATTAAAGAAGGTTTTTTCTGATGAAAAAAGATATTCTGTCGCCAGGTTTGGGGGAGAAGAATTTATTGTAATATCTAGTGGTAGTGCACAGGATGGTGACTATATAGAGAAAATAGAAGCCCTGAGAAAAAATATAGAGTCTTTTAGTGTGGAGAGTGAAGGAAAAAATATAAAATTTACTATTTCTATTGGCGTGGCTCTTCACAATGATGAGAAGAACCTTGAGCATATGATAAAAGATGCGGATGATTGTCTTTATATTGCTAAAGAAAATGGAAGAAATAGGATTGTGGTTGGATAGCTCTTCTTAAATAAAAAAAGCAGAGCCATAGAAGAGGCTCTGCTTTTTTGTTTCGATAGGTAAATTAACCTAAACGGTTGATAAGTTCCTCTGCACATTGTTTACAGCAGGCAACGTACTTTTTGCCTTTGTAGTTTACTTTGTATCTTTTCCCGATTGACTTACCGTCAACGCTGCAAACACTAGTGGAGTGCACTTGAATCGGTTTTGCCGCTGCAAATGAGTTGAAACTTGTTAGACACGCCAGACCTGTTAAAATCGAAAGCTTTTTCATAATATATAGTACCTTTTGAATTGGATTTATTTTTTGTTTTTGTGTTTTGGCTTTTAACAAAAAATAATCAACTTATCAGTACTACAGTCTGTTTGTATATTATTGATTCCGGCTTGGATAGCCTGCTTGAGAGAATCTTTTCTTGTATAAAGTGGGTGAAGCAGCTTTTCTTATCTGTTATAGAATCCACATCTGAAACTAATTTAGGATTGCTGCTTTTGTTTCTTTCAATGTCTTTAGCGCTTAGGCTGACAACTTTAACAGTTCTACTTGATGTATTTTTACACGAAGATGAATTTTGGGAACTGGTATTTACTGCTGTGCTTTGAGTTTTTGAAAGGCGTGAATTGCTGATTGCATTGGGAATCGCAAGCCCCATTATGATTACATAACTGGCTGTGAAGAAAATATTAATTTTTTTCCTGCTTCTGATCATATTCTTCCCAATTTTAATGCTTGACTATTTAATATATAAGTCGTTTTCTCATGTTGTCAATACTTATACATGTTCAAGAACGTTGTCTGTATAGATGTATACGCATATAAAGCGAAATATTAGACACTTTATTTAAAAAATTAACTAAAAGGCAGTGTGATAAAAAATGTTGACCCTTTGTTAACTTCGCTTAACACGTTGACTGTTCCGTTATGAGCATGTGCAATTGCTTTTACAAAACTTAAACCGAGTCCAAGGCCGTGCTTTGTTCTGCTTCGGTCACCTCGGAATAACCTTTCGAAAATTCGTTTCTGTTCCGACTCGGAAATACCGATTCCATTGTCTTTTACAGATATTACAACGTTGCTGTTTTTTATTGTTGATTCGATAGAAATTTTGCCTCCATTGGCACTGTATTTTATTGCGTTGTCTACAAGGTTCGCAATTATCTGGTGAAACCTGCTTGGGTCCGCCTCTATCTTGATTCCGTCTTTTAATTTTAGAGTTATTTCAATACTCTCTTCTTCTGCAATAAACTCATAGATATCGGCGACTTTTCTTATTGCATCGGATATATCAACCCGTTTCTTGTTCAGCTGCATGGCACCCGTTTCTGCTTCGGCAACATTCATCAATGTATTGAGCATTGTGATGATCATATCCGATTCTTCCATGCAGTCGGCTAGTGCTTCTCTGCACGCTTCCGGGTCTGAGCTCTGGATTGCATACTCCGCGCTGTTTTTAAACCTTGTCATAGGTGTTCTTAAATCGTGGGCAACATTGTTTAATGACTCGTGCATGCCAAAGATAAGTGACTGGTTTCGTCTCAGCATTTTGTTGAACAATTCTATCAGTTCTCCAATTTCTGAATTTTGTTTGTCTACCGCTACCCTCTTGCTTAATTCTCCTGTTTCAATGATCTCTTTTACTGTTCTGATAAGTGTTCTGATAGGCTTTGTCCAGCGGTGGGTTACCAGAAAACCGATGAGTAGACTCAGTGCCATTGCCGGTATTGTCAGTTTCATAAATGTTTTTGAAAGAGCATTCAGGAAATACATACCACTTATAGAGTTTTTGCCGGACTGTATAATTGTTCCGTTTGGGGTCTGAACAGTTTTGATCGTCCACGTGTGGTCTATTCCCAAATC
>JAUVCU010000258.1 GCA_030590715.1 Lentisphaeria bacterium | reverse complement strand
AATCCTATGGGAGCGAATATCCCGGAAAGAATTACTCCTGAATTTGTTCGCTCAGAGATTGCTGCAGGTCGCGCAATTATCCCGTGTAACATTAATCATACGGAATGTGAACCGATGATCATCGGTCGTAATTTTCTGGTGAAGATCAACTCAAATATCGGTAACTCCGCAGTTTGTTCTTCGATCGAAGAGGAGGTGGAGAAGATGACCTGGTCTACTCGTTGGGGTGGTGACACTCTGATGGATCTTTCAACAGGTGAAAATATTCACGAAACTCGAGAATGGATTGTGCGTAACTGCCCGGTTCCTGTTGGAACTGTTCCAATCTATCAGGCTCTTGAAAAAGTAAATGGAGTGCCTGGTGACCTTACGTGGGACATTTTCCGCGATACACTGATTGAACAGGCAGAGCAGGGCGTTGATTACTTTACTATTCACGCCGGCGTTCTGCTTCGCTATGTTCCTATGACTGCCACACGGGTTACTGGAATTGTTTCACGTGGTGGTTCGATTATGGCTAAATGGTGTTTGGAACATCATGAAGAAAATTTCCTCTATACTCATTTTGAAGAGATCTGTGAGATCATGAAGAAATACGATGTTTCATTCTCTCTTGGTGATGGAATGCGTCCTGGTTGTATTGCAGATGCAAACGATGCCGCTCAATTTGGTGAGATCGAAACTCTTGGTGAGCTTACTAAGGTAGCATGGAAACACGATGTCCAGGTTATTATTGAAGGTCCGGGGCATGTTCCAATGCAGATGATCAAAGAAAATATGGATAAAGAGCTTGAGGATTGTTTTGAGGCTCCATTCTATACCCTTGGACCGCTTGTTAGTGATATCTCTCCTGGTTATGATCATTTTACATCTGGTATTGGTGCGGCTCAGATTGCCTGGTATGGAACGGCTATGCTTTGTTATGTGACTCCGAAAGAGCATCTTGGCCTTCCTGGTAAGGATGATGTTAAAGAGGGGATTATTACTTATAAGATAGCTGCTCATGCTGCAGATCTGGCAAAAGGTTTTCCTGGAGCTCAGATTCGCGATAATGCTCTTTCTAAAGCTCGGTTTGAGTTCCGTTGGGAGGATCAATTTGCGTTGTCTATTGATCCGGAGCGGGCTCTTGCATTTCACGATGAGACATTGCCGGAGGAAGGTGCTAAGGTTGCTAAATTCTGTTCGATGTGCGGACCTAAGTTCTGTTCAATGAAAATAACTCAGGATGTTCGTGACTACGCGAAAGCTCAAGGTCTTGTTTAAGAAAAGGCAATTGAGCAGGGGCTTAAAGATAAAGCTGAAGAGTTTAACAGTCTTTAGTTTTTAGAGTTATCAATAAAAAAGCCTGCTCGGTAATGAGCAGGCTTCTTTTATTCTGCTATAAATTTATTTGACTTCTATTATAAATACTTCCGGCTCCTCACTGTCAAATGATTCATAGGGAGACTCGTAGAAGCTCATTTTAACACTCTCTGCTAACTTTTTGAAAATATCAAATGCATCTACCTCCAGCGCGTATGATCCCTCTGTGTCTCCAAAGTCTTTAGTTACGTCCTGCATTGAAACTTGATCAATCATGTACTCTTTGGGGTCTGCAAGTAGGTCCTCCAAGTACTTGATCATATCATTGGGGCTGTCTGCTATGTATGTGCTGTCATCCAGTGCAACATAGCATTTGTCTTTTACCGATAAGGCGCTATAACCCAGTATCTTTGATGCCTGGCTGCTCGTTAATGCAAACATGATCTATCTCCTTTCATGCTTCTGTTCATAAAATAATTACTTCTTAACCCTCTTTTCCTTTCGCCTCTTTATCAATTGTATCATGGTCGGCAATTTTTGTACAAACATTTATGAAAGTTACAAATATGTTGTTGATAAAGATTGTGATACGATTATTGTATTCTTGTTGAATGTAGTTACAAAATTGTGTTTTTATAAATAAGGTATTAAAAATGGCTAGCTCAAGATCAACGATTGTTGAAATGACTGTACTGAATCAGATCAGTCATGTAATCGTGCATCAAAAAAATGAATCTTCGCTTTTAAGAGAAGTATTGGATATTTTGAACTCGGAGATGGGACTGCAGCGAGGAACATTGACTCTTAGACGTGGAGACGCTTTAGAGATCAAGGCTTCACACGGTATGACTAAGGAAGAAGCTGAACGCGGTAAATATGAACTTGGAGAAGGTATCACTGGTAGTGTAGCTCAAACTGGTGAACCTATGGTTATTGAAAGTATTGCCGATGACAACCGCTTCCTTCACCGTACAAAATCCCGCGGTAATATGGAAAATGTTGCCTTTATCTGTGTTCCTATTATTCATGGAGCAGAGATCATCGGAACAATGAGTATTGACCGTAAAGTTGAAGATAAGACAGATCTGGATCGTGATCTGAGCCTTCTTGAAACTGTTGCAAATATACTTGCCGATGCGGTATCAGTTATTCGTGACGAGCATGAGGAAAGAGAAAAGCTTCTTGAAGAGAATAGGCGTCTTAAGAGCGAGTTGGATAGAAAATTCCGCCCGAGCAATATTGTAGGTAACTGTAGTGGAATGAAGTCTGTTTACGCTATGATCTCTCAAGTTGCGGAAAGCTCAGCGACAGTTCTTGTTCGTGGCGAGTCTGGAACAGGTAAAGAACTTGTTGCCCGTGCTCTTCATCAGGCAAGCCCGCGAAAAAATAAAGCATTTATCGCAGTTAACTGTGCTGCTCTTCCGGATAATCTTATTGAAAGTGAACTTTTCGGACATGAGAAAGGGTCATTTACGGGGGCTATTAGCCAGCGTAAAGGTCGTTGTGAACTTGCTGATGGCGGAACGCTTTTTCTTGATGAGATCGGTGATATCAGCCTGGCGACTCAGGTTAAGCTGCTTCGTTTTCTTCAGGAGAAGACATTCGACCGCGTAGGTGGTCATGAGCCTATCAGCACGGATGTTCGTGTTATTGCCGCTACCAGCCGTAATCTTGAAGAAGGTATGGAGCAGGATTCGTTCCGTGAGGATTTGTACTACCGTCTTAATGTTTTTCCGATCCACATGCCTGCTCTTCGCGAAAGACGTTCTGATATCATGCTTTTAGCTGATTCATTTCTTGGTCGTTATAACGACATGTACGGTAAGAAAGTTCGCCGTATTTCGACTCCTGCGATCAATATGATGATGGGTTATCACTGGCCTGGTAATGTTCGTGAGCTTCAGAACTGTATTGAACGTGCCGTTCTTACGAGCTCAGATGAAGTTATTCATGCGTTCAATCTGCCGCCGTCACTACAGACTGCTCAGGAAACTGGTACGTCATTTGTGCCGGAAGAAGGTGCTAGTCTTATTGTTCTTGTTGCTTCGTATGAGCGTGAGATTATTATCGATGCATTGAAAACGACTCGTGGTAATGTTGCAGCAGCAGCTCGTAATCTGCAGTCAACACCGCGTGTTCTTCACTACAAGATCGAACAGTTGAAAATCGATTCAACTAAATATAAGTAAGCTCGTTTAGTTAAAAATAGTAAAGCTGAATAAACCTCATCCGTTTATTCAGCTTTTTTTTGTTTACATTGTAAATCTACTGAGAGTGTATTCTCACCATAAAAAAAGTCGCCAACGGATTGGTTGGCGGCTTTTGAAAATCTTTTTATTTAGATTTTATGCTTCTTCAAGGGCTTCATCAGCTGAGTTAAACGGTGACAGTCACCCAAAAATTAAACGGAGTTAAACGGTGACAGTCATCCAAAAGAATATTTGTC
>JAUVCU010000348.1 GCA_030590715.1 Lentisphaeria bacterium | reverse complement strand
GTGGAAGAGACAGCTCAGCAACAATATTTTCTTTAGCCATATACCTTATCTCTTTTATTCTTTATAATTATCATTTATTAAATCCCTACTACATTATGTTGAAAATTCCCGACTACAATTTCCCTTTCCGGTGAAGTTCATAAAAATACAGAGCATTGAGAACCAACCCATGATCGAGTTCGCCGCTCAAAACGGCCTGATTCAATTCTTCTTCACTCATAAGAACGGTATCGATATCTTCAAGATCCTCCATTCGGGGTTCTGAAGCCTTATATGCATTCTCAACCAGAACGGTATAACAGTAATTTCCCTGAAGCGCCGGGTTAGGCTGTACTCTGCCGATCAAAATTCCAGGATCACCGGCGTAACCGGTTTCTTCGAGCAGCTCTCGAACACCAGCTGCAACAGGATCAACATCTTCCGGATCAATACATCCACCCGGTATTTCAAGTTTCACATCCTGCGCTCCGTGCCGAAACTGTTCTATCACAACCATTTCGCCGTCTTTTGTAACGGCTAAAACATTTACCCAGTCTACCGTGTCAAAGCGATAAAAATCCGCTTCTACATCTGTCCTGAGACACTTCGTTCTATCTTTATAAAGTGTAAAAATATTGGCATCGTAAACTCTTTCCGAGCTGATGTTGATCCAACCGTCATTACACATAAATACCTCCCTTAACTTTAAAATGACACAAAAAACATCTTAATAACAAGGCTTCACAATACAGCATGAGCACAAAAAATCGACAACAAATCAAATTCGAAAGATGATTTATCAAACATGTGTAATATGATAAAGGCACGATTCATCAGCATTATAATAAGGATTTCAGCGTTATAATAAGGATTTCAGCGTTTTATGGGTAAAGAAAATTTAATCGCAGTGATGGACATTGGGACGAACTCGGTGATCATGCTACTTGCCAGATGTATGCCTAATGGAAAGTTTGTAGCAGAAACGGAATATATAGCTACGACTATACTGGGTAAAGACTTGTCTCAAAATGGCGACTTATCACCAGAAGCTATGGATCGTACAATAAAAGCGATCGGTGAAATGATAGAGATCTGCAACAGAAAAAAAGTTGATGATCTAATTGCAACAACAAGCAGCGTTGTGAGAAATGCGAACAACAGAAGTTCTTTCCTGCTTGAATGCCACCAGCTCCTCAATATTTATCCTCAAGTACTAAGCGGTAAAGAGGAAGCCAAATTTGTCTACAAGGGAGTCTCATCTGAACTAAGAAAAGACGAACCTATCATTCTCATTGATATAGGTGGCTGCAGTTCTGAAATAGCATACGGATACAGGGATGAAATGATCGGAGCTTCAAGCTTCGATATAGGAACTATCCTGCTTGCCGATAAATTTAAAATTAATGGAAAGTTTAACAGCAGAAGAAGAACAATTGCTCAAAACTATACCATTCAGAAGCTTGCCGGCTTCCAGGACGAACTATCTCGATGGGCTGAAGGTAAAAATCCAAAAGTCTTTGTCAGCAGCGGAACGGGAACGAGCTATGCTGCCGTAATCAAGAAAGAGTATATTTACGACCGAAATCAGGTTAACGAAACGACGAGTGACCTGAAAGAGCTGAATCTCTGGAGCAAATACCTGCGAAAAATGACGGTTGAACAGCGCCTGAAAGTTCCGGGATTGGTGAAAGAAAGAACGGCTACTCTGCCTGTCGGATTAATAATGCTCTCTACAATCCTCAAAATGTTCAATCTTAATAAATTCTCAATTACGACAAACGGGCTGCGTGAAGGGATTCTCCTACACTATATCAACAACGGATTTAAGCTTTAAAGGCATTATTCCGTAGAAAATTCATATTTTTCACACACAGCACCACAATCACTAACACCTTATGCTTGTCTTACTTACGAAAACAGAACGATACAGCATCAATAATTTATTAAATTTTAACTCTAAATCGAGTTTGATTTTTTTCTCATAATCGGCAAATTATGAGCGTTCCAACAAGGAACACCTTCTAGCGGAGGGATGGTCGAGCTTGGTTTAAGGCACCGGTCTTGAAAACCGGCGTGGGTAACACCACCGTGGGTTCGAATCCCACTCCCTCCGCCATTTTCCCCTCTTATTCATTCTACGAATTACTTTTTACCTTTCTCAAAATGGCACTCAAAATATTCATTATTTCCAGACTGATAAATTTAATTATTTCTCACTCTTCTAATTTGCAAAATAACAAATCCAATCCATATTGTTGCTGTTCTAACCAAGAACATCTCAAACGGAGGGATGGTCGAGCTTGGTTTAAGGCACCGGTCTTGAAAACCGGCGTGGGTAACACCACCGTGGGTTCGAATCCCACTCCCTCCGCCATTTTTCCTTCATACATCTTTTCTTTTCAAATTTTTGAGCTTCTTTATATTCAGCGCGGGTAAAACCTTAGCTTTTGAACTTCACATTTAAGCTCAAATACAGCACGTAAACGAATATTAATTTACCGTTTGCGGTATAAACAGAGCACAAAATCAAAGCAGAATAGGAAAACCTTGAAAAAGACAGCCAAAGAACTACTGGATCTATATTATCTTGATATGAGGTCAGCACTCCTTGAAACAGCCGCAACTCTTGACAGAATCGAACGCGGGTCAGACTTTTCCGAAATTCAAAACGATCCAAGACT
>JAUVCU010000300.1 GCA_030590715.1 Lentisphaeria bacterium | reverse complement strand
ACCTGATCAAGCACCACGGCTACCAGACGTTTGATTTTAATGAATAATAGCAGCGTAGCTGCTGTTTAATCGTGGAACTGCCTAATTGTTTAGTTGATTTCTCCGCCAAGGCCGCGAAGAATCGCTAAGAGTTTTTTAGCCACAGATGGGTACAGATATTTTTTGTATCAACTAATAAAACGAATGTAACGAATTAATTGATAAAATAGAAGCAGGAGTTTTGCCATGAGCAAAGCGCCTGCTTTTTTTGTTTAGCCACGGAAGAGTTTTTTCTAACTACTGATAAACACTAATATCTTTTTATGACAGGATTCACAAGATAAGCATGATCTTTTTTTCATGAGAATCATGTTGTTCCTGTCAAATGTCAAACGTCAATTATACTTCCGCAGCGGCGACAGTTAAAAAACGGCATTTTTGCGATGCCGTAATTGTTGCCTTTTCGTAATTATTCAAAGCCCGAAATAATTGAAACAAAAACTTTTGTCTTATAACAGCCACGACAATTATTTTTTGACGACAGTTACTTTTCGGCACTGTTTTCAGAATGAAATGATACAGTGATTCTCCGTTACACAACTCGGGGGAATGCAGATGATAAACGACAGGCAGGTGAAGGTTTTAAGCAGCGAGTACATAAAATGTGGAAATATAACAATGAGTTCATTAAAAGCGGGAATGCACCGTGATACGGGGAGCAAATATCTCAAGGCGGGCAAGCAGCCCAGTGAAATGACAAAGCCCAGGAACTGGCGGACACACAGTGATGTGTTCGAGTTTGTGGAGGATGATATAACAGATTTGCTCGGTGAGCCGAAAATCAATTCCCAAACGATCCTTACAGCTCTTCAGAGCAAATATCCGGGTAAGTTCAAAGACAGTCTGCTCAGAACACTGCAGCGGAAAGTGAAAGAGTTGAAAATAACAACAAAAAAGAATCGGGATGTAGTCTTCGGTCAGGAGCATCGTCCGGGAAAGCGTATGATGCTCGACTGGACATTCTGCACGGAACTGAACATCACTATCAACGGCAAGGCTTTTGACCACAAACTCTGTCATGCGGTTCTTGCCTATTCGGGGTGGGAGTGGGCGACGATATGCCATTCGGAGTCGCTGTTGAGTCTCAAGCACGGCTTTCAGGAAACAGTGTTCAAACTCGGGAAAGTTCCTCAAATTCTCCAGACAGACAACAGTTCATCGGCTACCCACCGCGTGAGCGGCAGCTCAAAAGAACGTACGTTTAACGACAACTACCGCTCGTTTATGGAGCACTTCAGCGTGGAACCGCAGACGACCAATGTTGGACGACCCAACGAGAATGGATCGGTAGAATCGGCTAACGGTCACTTGAAAAACAAGATCCGGCAGATGCTGATTCTCAGAGGCAACAGCAATTTCACATCCGTAGTATCGTACCGTGAATTTCTGGAGCAAATTCTTGTAACGGCAAATGCTCCGCGGCTGAAGGAATTGAAAGAAGAGTTGGCGTATATGGCTGATGCTCCTCCGATCCGGCTTCCTGAATATAATGAGGAGATTATGCGTGTTTCCCGTGAAAGCCTGGTGCGCCTCATGAAAATATCATACTCGATGCCGTCTGAATACATCGGGGAAGAGCTTCGTTTCAGAATCTATGAAGACCGAATATCTGTCTTTCGCAAGTCGAAATATCTCTTCTGCATAATGCGGATTCACGGTGACCGCGGCGCGTCGATTAATTACCGTCACATCATCGGTTCACTGCGCAGAAAACCGGGTGCATTCTCCGAGTGGAAGTACCACAAGCATATGTTTCCAACACCGACATTCCGCCGTCTGTACGATGCTCTGAAGGCTCGTTATGACAACAGACGTGCTGACCGCGAGTACCTCGACGTGCTTAACATTGCCGCGAATGAGGGGGAGAAACTGGTGGAGTCGCACGTTCAGGACATGCTCGCAACAGGTAAAATGGATATGAGTTATGACATGCTGAAGTCATCGATGAAACTTGCTCCCGTGGCATGTGATCTTCTGGATCTTGAACCTCAACTTGCAGACTATGATCAGTTACTCGGAGGCGGAGAATGAGCCTCGGAACAATTGAATCGGCTAAACTACGGCTCAAACAACTCAAAATGCCGGGTATGGCCTCCGCGCTGGAAGAGGTAATCTCCTCCGCCGAGCATCAAGGCTGGTCGTACGGACAGTTCGTCAACACCTTGTGTGAATATGAAGTCGAACAGCGCAGAAACCGTAAACTTGAACGCCTGATAAGGCAGTCGCAACTTCCCGATGGGAAAACACTTGCGACACTCGATGAGAAACTGTTTTCTTTCCAGATACGGCGAACTCTTGCGGGACTGCTCGAAGGAAACTTTGTGGAACGGGCTGATAATGTACTCGCATTCGGACTGCCGGGCCGTGGCAAAACGCATTTTCTGGCAGCCGTCGCCCGGGAACTGATATTCTCGCATCAGTACTCGGTTTTGTTCACTCCGACTTACAGACTCGTGCAGAGATTGCTCAGAGCCAAGGTAAATAATACACTCGACCGAGAACTCAGAAAGTTAGAGAAAATAGATATTGTCATTATTGATGACATAGGTTATGTCGAACATTCCAGGGAGGAAATGGAGGTGTTTTTTACCTTCCTTGCTGAACGCTATGAGCGGAAATCCCTCATGATAAGCAGTAATCTCACGTTCTCGCACTGGGGAAAGATCTTCAAAAACGAGATGACCGCAATGGCCGCCGTGGATAGACTTGTTCATCACTCTGTTATCTTAGAATTTAACGGCGAAAGCATACGCAGCAGAATGGCTTCAAAACGGACGCGGATTATTGCGAAATGTAAATCAAAAGACGAACCTGAAGATGGCAAACAAATGGGAGTAAGTGAAATGATTGAAAATAAAACAGAAGAAATTTATCGGAAATCAGAATCGGAAACAGGAGCCACAAATAATAAAAATGAAGCAGAGGAGACGTCAGTTATGAGTTAATTTTTTTTGCTGAAAAATAACTGTCGCCGCTGCGGAAGTATAATTGACGTTTGACAAGCTTCACAAGCAACCTTAAATTTAAAACTCTCCGTGAATGTTCTCCGCATTTTCTTCTCCTTAATATGATTTGTTGTATGATTATACAGGAAAATGATAGCTTTGAATTTTTCTTAAATAG
>JAUVCU010000272.1 GCA_030590715.1 Lentisphaeria bacterium | reverse complement strand
AGTAGAAAAGTTCTGTTTTATAAACTTGCCTGTTCTAAGTTTTTCTCAAAATAGATATGTCCTCAACAATTCAGGTCTGAAATATGCTTTGTAGTTTTTATGTAAACTATAAACAGCAGGAGGGCCCATATGTTCAAGATCCCATTTTTTAACAAAAGTAAAAACGCAAAGAGGAAACTTCCGGCAAAGAAAAAGAGGTACGTAAACCTTGCCGAGTTGAACCGTGAAATAGAAAAGGCTAATAAGAAGATCAAAAAGCTTTATGCTACGAATAAAGTTGAAATGATGGATGGGGCATCAGTAGATATCAATATTGCAGCCAGGGCGAAAAAGACACTTTTTAGCAGGATTATGGGCCTTGGCAGAATCAAATCTAAAATAACATTCACGTAGGTTTTGGTTTATTCATAAATAAAAAAGCCGTATCAGAGAAAATCTGATACGGCTTTGAGCTTTAAGATTAATTAATCTTAAGGAAGAATAACGTGGTGTTCCTGAATCTGAGCAGTACGTTCAGCGATATTTGAGAACTTGCTTCCAAGTCGCTCAAGTTCTGAAAGCATTTCAATAAAGATAACACCAGTAACTACAGAACACTCTCCAGACATAAGGCGTTTCACATGCTTACGCTCTGCATCAGAACACATGCTGTAGATCTTGCGCTTGTCTTTGATCGCAAAGTTAATGTTTGACTGATCTGTATTGTTAAGACCTTCAAGAACATTTACAGCCTGATCAATCATTACAGTCCAGATATCATTTAGTTCTTTACGTGCACCTTCTGAGAACTTATTATCAGATTTAGCAAGTCGCTTAGCAAGACCGATAATGCTTTCGCTGTGGTCTGCAATACTTTCAGCATCATTATTACAGTGCATTAGAAGAGGTATAAGTTCAGCCTGTGACTGAGTGAGCTCTCTGCTTGTAAGTTGAACAAGGTAGCTTGAAAGATCTTCCTGGAGTTCATCTACTTTCTCTTCGCGTTGAGCAAGATCCGTAAGAGCTTCCTCTTCGATCTTTCCGTCTAGGAATGCGGTTCCAACACTTTCCTGAATCATTTCCCACGCTTCTTTTGTCATATAGCTGACAGAACGGATTGACTGTTCAAGAGCGATTGATGGTGTGTCAAGTAGGTGAGGCTCAAGGTAGTTGATTTTAACTTCATCTTTAACTTTAATAATAACATTACAAATACGAGCAATGATTCCGATCAACGGAATGAAAAGAATTACTGTCGTAACATTAAAGAATGTATGAGCCATAGCTGTGTGTCGCATTACGTTTTCCGGATTCTCAAGACTCAGAGCATCTCCAGGAGTAACCGAGTTAACAAATGTAAGGAATACTGGAGCATCTCCCCACGGTACAAAGAACAGAGCAATCATAATAGCCGAACCAAGCAAGTTGAATATTACGTGAGCTGCCGCAGTTTGTTTAGCGCGCTCATTTGTTCCGATAGAAGCAAGAACAGCAGTGATAGTAGTACCGATATTTGTCCCAAGGATAAGAGGAACAGCAGTATAGAAACTAACAAGTCCACTCGTTGTAAGAGCAAGAACAATACCCATAGAAGCTGAACTACTTTGGATAGCAACAGTAATTAACGCACCAATTGCAATTGCACTAACAATATTTCCAAGCGGCATTCCACCACCCATAACTTCAGGAGTACAGTCGTAGCGCTGGAAGAATTCAACAAATTGAGGGAACGAACCGATAGCTTTAAGCTGTCCACTCATAATACTCATTCCGTAGAAAAGAAGACCAAACCCAAGAACAGTTTGCCCCCACCCTTTGATTGTCATTTTCTTAGCAAGCATCACAATTACAAGACCAAGAATGACTGCAGGAAGAGCAAGGTTTGAAAGCTTAAATGCGATCATTTGCGCTGTGATTGTCGTACCGATATTAGCACCGAAAACAATTCCGATAGCCTGAGTAAGATTAAGAAGTCCAGCATTAACAAAACCAACAACCATAACAGTACAAGCACTTGACGATTGAATTACACCGGTAACAAGAGCTCCGGCAATAACAGCAACGATACGATTTTTAGCAAAGAACTGAAGAATAGACTTCATTTTTTCACCGGCAACCATTTGAAGGCCATCACCCATAAGCTTCATTCCGAAAACAAATATCGCAAGTCCACCAAGAACAGTAACAATAAGGCCACCGTTTAAGACACCAGTAAGGTTAAGACCGTATTGTTCAATCTCTATCGCACGCGTTGTTATATCTTTGTGGCTAACTTCAGCAATAAGTTTGTATGTACCTGTCTTCTTTCCAACCTTAAAAGAAACTTCGGCCACACCTTCTTCATTTGTTATAGCAGAAGAGCTGATTTTTGCTTTTCTTTTATTAAGAAGTTTTTCAGGAGTATCAAGAACACGGAAGTAAGCTTTAGCACCAACGATAGGCTTATTATCCGCATCTTTAAGCATCACACCAACTTTATTTTCAAGAGTTGACTCTGTCGCACCTGTTTGCTTAACACCAAGAAGAGTAATTCCATTGACAATACGAATTGAAGATGATTTAGATTTTGGATTTTCATTCGTTTCTAAAGTTTTTATTTTAACTGCCTGCTCACCTAGAACTGATCCTGTTTTGATACGGAAACGAATTAGACCACCGGCATCTGAAGTAAGAATCGCACTCTCTAGCTCTTTTTGCTCTTTAGCATCCCATAGAGTTATTCCTGATCCATCTGTTACAGATAGTTCAACATCAATTCCAGCAACACCAACAGACTTTCCTTTTCCTCCAAGTAAACCTTTAACCGGCTCACTCTCAAATTTAACAGAAATAAACTTAACTCGGTTTTCTTCTTTTACGGTCATATCGCCTTTATACATTGAATTAGGCAACATGCAGATCGTTTTAAACTCTGTAGGAATCTTGACCTTACTTACTTTTTTTGATGCTCCTCCATCTTCAAAACAACCTGTCATGAAGAATGGAGTTAACCCTACAAGCATCAACAATAACATTTTTTTCATACGATTTTTCCCATTAGTTAAGTTCATATTTCTTATATTAGTTTTTTGTTTTAGTTTTGTTAAAGTACTGTTCGCTCTTCTCTATATAAAAGCGCAGTAATCTACTCACTTTTCATAAAATTGTTACCTTTAAATTAAAATCTAACAATAAACTAACAATGTTTTTCATGTGTAGTAAACAATGGGTCGTAAAAAAAGAGAATTCTCAATTATAGAACTAACAAGAAAATATTTTTATTGCTTAGGGAATTCCAAATAAATTTGTCTTCAACCTATTGAGATATAAAAAGTTAGTTAGGTACAGGCACGGAAAGACTTTTAAAATGACATCTATTTCATGGATCTTTTTTCAAAAAACCACATCAATTTAATTTGCTTTATCTAGTTCAAAGATTACTCTTATCGGCACAGAAACATGCGAGTGTAGCTCAGTGGTAGAGCATCACGTTGCCAACGTGATTGTCGAGGGTTCGACTCCCTTCACTCGCTCCATTTTCCCCAAGACAGTTTACTTCACTAGAATTAAGTATAGTATATTCTAAAGACACAGTTATGAATCTTTTCCTAAATTCAATATAGAAGTGCAAC
>JAUVCU010000151.1 GCA_030590715.1 Lentisphaeria bacterium | reverse complement strand
TGAACAAGATATGCCTCTCTCTGAATATTCGTTCAAGGTAAGCCATATAGAAATTTTAAGTGAAGCACTCCAGAATGATTTCAGAGCATTACTTTGTAAGAGCAAAAGACAGAATGAAGAGTTTATGCTGGATTTATATAGAGTTAAGTTTGTCAAAACCAAAGGATTTGGCCTGTTAATTAAGGAGATAATATCAAGAGAAGATGAGGTCTTTTTATTTCACTGTACTGCCGGTAAGGACAGGTATCTTTGGAGCAATACTCATGATGATCTTCGATTTCGACATAGAATCCATAAAAAAAGAATATCTAAGAATAGATCACCGTATGAACCACGGTTTTGCACATAAAGTTAGCACAATGCTCGGATGTGAAAGAGAAGAAATTCCAACAAATTTAAAACCACTTTTTGGGGTTAAAAGCTCATATATTGATGCATTTATATCCTCCATTAATAGTGAGTATGGAAACATAGGTAATTATATTAGAATCGGCTTGGGAGTTTCCAACAAAGAGAAGACGATGTTGAAAGCAAGATACCTTAGTGCTTGTCCTTAGATCTCCAGCGGTGATTACGATAAAAGCTCATCGAACCTTCTGTCCAGCTGACGGCATACCACCGCCACTTAATCATAATAGCTCTAAAAACTCCACCTTGTCACCGGCTCACGACTGGTGACGGGAGTTCAACCTACTGCTCAGCTTGCTCTTTTCTTTCATTTACTCACTTCAGGAACATCTTTTCGACCTTCTTTGAATACGTCAGTTTGTCTATCTGCTGCTTAAGCCATTCATAGTCATCATACTTTGTATAGCGGTCAAATGTTTCTGTTCCCGTGCTGTGTCCCATAAAATATGATACGACATGAGATTCTGTATACTTCGTAAATGTAGAAGAAAACGTATGACGAAGACTGTGGAAGGTTTTACGGCGTGGCGGAGGAGGATTTAATGTTTTACGTATGTCGGAGAAAGCCCGACCAACCATTCGGCTATACTTATCTTTTGAGTCACGGTACGGCAGTCCCCACATCACATCTAAAAAAAGATCGATTCACTTACAAATAGACTTAAAGAAAAAAGGTGGACCATAACAGGTCTATTTGTGGGGGCTAATAAGCGAAGCCCTATTTTAGATCAAAGTTGGGACAGGCAAGTGGTTGATAGCGCAGTAATGAATGTCCCTAACCTAATATTTCAACTTTCTAAAAAAACTACAGCAGGCTTTTTGGCATATGATGTTATACAAGTATTTCATTATTGATAAAGTTGTGCCTTGAAAAAAAACGACCACTACATAGTGTATGAATACTTTATAATGAGGAACTCCGTGAGAATCGGAGGCGGTCGCGCCACTGTAATGGGTATTACCCTAAGCCAGGTCTCATTTGTAAAGGTTAGCACTTTAGATATAGCTGAAGTGATGTGCGCATGACACGACAAGAGAGTTATAGAGTGATATAGCATCCCTCCTTAGGCATAAGAACCTAGGTTTACTCACCGTCATAAGCACATCTCCTTTCACGATCATTAATAAACTCAAGTGCTTCAATAAGCTTGCTTCTGCATCAGAGAACTAAGCGTATTGACGTGTATTCAAAAAAGTTTATCGTCAAATTAACATAAGAAATGAGGAGTGGAATGATTAAAGTAATTAAACGAGATGGGACAACGCAGCAGTTTCATGCCTACAAGATTGAGGATGCCATTATCAAGGCTTTTAGAAGCGTTGGTGGAACCTATGAGCCTGCTGTTTTTACAGCTGTGATTCAGAAGATCACAGAAACGAACAACACGACAGTTGAAGATGTTCAGGACATTATTGAGAAAATTCTTTTCCAATTCGGCCATTTTAATGCAATGAAATCATTCATCACATATCGTTTCATGCATAAAATGCAAAGAGAACACATTGCCGGGCTTAACGAAGATACAACTTATATAGACAGTACTGAGACAATTGAAGAATACATAAATGGTACAGACTGGCGTATCTCTGCAAACTCAAATACTTCCTACTCAAATGCCGGTCTGGTAAATAACACCGCCGGCAAGGTAATAGCCAACTACTGGCTTGATAAAGTTTATACAAAAGAAGAAGGATATGCACATCGTTCTGGAGACTACCATATTCATGATCTTGACTGTCTGACCGGTTACTGTGCCGGATGGAGTCTGCGCGTTCTTCTTGACGAAGGGTTCAATGGGGTTCGCAGCCGTGTGGCAAGCCGTCCTCCTCGTCACTTTCGAGAAGCTCTTGGCCAGATGGCCAACTTCCTGGGAATCCTGCAGAGCGAGTGGGCCGGGGCTCAGGCGTTCAGTTCATTCGATACATACCTGGCTCCATATGTTTTTCGTGACAACCTGACATATGCACAGGTTAAAAAAGCTATCCTGAGCTTTGTATACAACCTGAATGTACCGGCACGTTGGGGACAGTCACCATTTACGAACATCACGATTGACTGGACTGTTCCGGATGACCTGAAAGAGCAGATTCCAACATCTAACCAAAGGCATATATTCAAAGGTGTTGACGATGCTGATTTCCTTGAGCGCGTTAAAGAGCTTGGAGTTGATGATCCGGAGAAGCTTAAATACCGTCATTTTCAGAAGGAAATGGATCTAATCAATAAAGCATTCTACGAAGTGATGACGGAAGGAGACTCAACTGGTCAGCCGTTTACGTTTCCGATTCCAACAGTGAACATCACTGAAGAGTTTGACTGGGAAGGAGAAAATGTAGATCTTCTTTTTGAAAATACGGCGAAGATCGGTTCATCATACTTCCAGAACTTTGTTGGAAGCCAGTATATGTTCGATGAGAATGGAGAACGCATTGAGAATCCGGAGGCATACAAGCCGAATGCTGTTCGCTCCATGTGCTGCCGCCTCCAGCTTGACCTTCGCGAGCTTCTGAAGCGTGGTGGCGGTCTGTTCGGATCTGCGGAAATGACAGGAAGTATTGGTGTGGTTACAGTAAACATGGCGCGACTTGGCTTCCGCTTCAAAAATGACAAAGACGGG
This sequence comes from Lentisphaeria bacterium, assembly GCA_030590715.1. GTDB lineage: Bacteria > Verrucomicrobiota > Lentisphaeria > Victivallales > JAUVCU01 > JAUVCU01. The sequence goes on along the minus strand of JAUVCU010000151.1, from coordinate 2,067 downwards.
CTGATCCGCAAACTTGATGCATTAATGGATATGGCTGCATCGACACTTGAGAAGAAGCGTGTGTTTATTGAGGAAATGTACGCCCGCGGTCTGTTCCCGTATACAAAACGCTATCTGCGGCATTTTAACAACCATTTCTCGACAATTGGTATTAATGGTATTAACGAGATGATCAGAAACTTCACTGATGATAAATATGATATCAGCTCTGAAGAAGGAGCAGCATTTGCGCTTGAGGTACTTGATCACATGCGTTCGAGAATGCAGGAATATCAGGAGAGAACCGGCAATCTTTACAACCTTGAGGCAACTCCGGCAGAGGGAACGACATACCGTTTCGCAAAAGAAGATAGAAAGCGCTACGGAGATATGATTCAGGCTGGATTCGGAGATAACATCTATTACACAAATAGCAGTCAGCTACCGTCATCGTATACGGATGATCCATTCACGGCATTGGATATGCAGGATGAGCTTCAGTGCCGATACACGGGTGGAACAGTTCTGCATCTTTACATGAGCGAGCGTATCAGCAGCAGTGAAGCCTGCAAGAAACTAGTTCGTCGTGTAATTGAGAATTACCGACTTCCATATATTACGATCTCACCACTGTTCTCGGTATGTGACAAGCACGGATACCTGAACGGGGAGCACGAGTTCTGCCCGCACTGTGACGAAGAAATTATTAATGAATACAAAGAAGCTGTTAATAGCTAACATAAGGAGCTTACCATGTTTGATGAAAAAGTAATTCTAGAGAAGCATGCTGAAAAACGAACGCGTTGTACTGTTTACACTCGGGTAATGGGATATCACCGCCCCGTGGAGAGTTTCAATATAGGAAAGAAAGGTGAGTTTGCTGAGCGTACTCTATTCAAAGAGGAGCACTGCTCTCTTGCTCAGTAATATCACTCCAATTTATGATATTACCCCGATGACTATGCTGGATTATCCTGATAATCTGGCATGTATCGTCTGGCTGACCGGCTGTAGCTTGCGGTGTTCGTACTGCTACAACCCGTCTATTGTGAGAGCTGGAAAAGGAAAGTATACAGAAGAGGACCTTTTCAAGTTGCTCAAACGCCGTCGCGGCTTGCTTGACGGCGTTGTTTTATCCGGTGGTGAATGTACCGATTACCACCGGATTGTCGGTCTGTGTGAAAAGATCAAGACGATGGGCTTTCTGATTAAGATAGATACCAACGGATCGAACCCGGACGTGATTGCGGAACTGTTTGAAAGAAACCTGATTGACTATGTCGCACTCGACTATAAAGCCCCGCGTCACCGTTTTCGCGAGGTTACAGGAACGGGTGAATATGATCACTTTTGCCAAAGTTTGAATCTTTTGCTCAAGTCAGACATCAAGTATGAGGTTCGGACAACAGTGCATACTGACCTTATTGACGAATGCGATATTAATTCCATAATTGATGATCTGCACCGTCGCGGGTATAAGGGGCACTATTATTTACAGCACTTCCGGGAAGGTACAGATACCTTGGGTAATTTAACTAAGCCATCACGAAAAATTGATGCATCGAGATTATCCGATAAAATCACTCTAAGCTTGAGATCGTAAAATATTTCAATGATAAAACGTGATATTTATCTTCAGATTTAATTCAGCAAACACACATGAATATTCCGCCTGTTTCTACACTATGATTCGAGTCCTGTTATTGGGTTATTACTTTTTATACAATATAATTTGCTGAGACCCTTTCGAATCACTGACAGTTCTATTCAAAAGACCATTTTAATCGATATATATGATAACTCTTAATGGATAATAAAGATGGATCTTATTACTGAAGGCAAAGTTTTTTAATGATAAAGAGTCTGTAAATCAAAACGAGATACTTTTCTCATAAAAGAGACAGAACAACGACCTAATTGATTTTATAGCTGTCTTGAATCATGTCGGGTCCGGAGAATGAAACATCAAGGTCTTGGAGGATTCCGTCTTCCAGGCCATAGATCAAGCCATGGACATGCAACTCCTGACCGGCACTCCAGGCATCTTGGACAATTGTAGTGTGACACACATTTGCCACTTGTTCTACA
>JAUVCU010000018.1 GCA_030590715.1 Lentisphaeria bacterium | reverse complement strand
CTACTAAGAAACCAACTTTAAGAGCACCAAGGCTTTCGTTCATATCTGCAGTGTTTCCTTCAAAACTGAGTGATAAACCGGTGTGCCTTCCGGTAAAATCTTCGATGAAGTTGTTTTTCAGGCTCAATGATACCTGGTCTGTTTTATTCCTTGGAATTACGTTCGCGGTCACTTGAACACTGCGGAACCCGTTCCTTCTCGTAATTGTTGTATACGCTCTACCGTACGTTCCAACTGCAACCTGATTCAGCGGGACATAAACTCCTCCTGGTGTCTTGATCATCATATTTTCCAGGCTTGATTGTTTTACTCGTTCATCTTTGGTAAGTCTGGCTTTTACTCTGATTTCATTACGTCCGCGTTGCTGCCGGAGAACTTCAACCCCGTAGAATGCGGCACGAACCTGCTGCCCAATCTCTTTAGCGGTTAATCCCAGACTTTTACCTTCCGGGGTTACTTTGAAGTCAACTTGTCTTTTGCCCTGTCGAAAGCCGTCGTCAATATCTGTTACTGTCGGATAGTTACTTAACTCGTTAGCCAACTCCGCGCTCGCGGCCTCTAGGATCTCTGTGTCACGGTGTCTCAATTCAACTGTAAGAGCGGCTCCCGATCCGGGTCCTCCTGCATCGGACTCAAAACGAACAGACTCAGAGCCGATAATTGGTCCAGTCGCTTTTCTCCATGCTTTAGTAAAAGCGTCTGTGCTCATTATTGTGTCACGCAGATCTGGGTCACAAAGGTAAATGGTCATTGTCAGATTATGATTTCCTCCCGACCCGATATTGGTGAAGATTCCGGTTACATATTCTTCGTTGTCTATTTTATTGATGACCTTCTGGCTGGCGTTATAAATCTGCTTTGCTACTTCCCTTGTTTTCTCTATCGGAGTCCCGTATGGAAGGACAATCGTCGCTTTCGCATAATCAGATTCTATCTTGGGGAATTTTGAGAACCCCATTCTTCCACTGGCAGCGTAACTCCCTACGATAATAAGAAGAGCAAAGCCGGCAATCAGCGTCACGTACTTCCATTTCAAAATAATGTCCAGTGCTGGGGCGTAAACATTCCTGACCCATCTGTAAATGAAGTGACTGAATTTTTGTTGCAGATTGTGGAGAAAAAGGTTTATTCCTTTACGCTTTTTATCTTTTTGATGAGATAAATGTGCAGGAAGTATAAATACACTCTCGAACAATGAAATAATGAACACAATACCAACAACCCATGGAATGTGGACGAAGATTTTTCCAAGCGTTCCGGGAAGAAACATCAGCGGCATGAATGTGATAATGTTGGTAATAATACTGAATGTAACGGGCATGGCAACTTCACGCGCTCCGATCAAAGCCGCTTTGTGGAGCGGCAGACCTTCCTGACGGTAGTGGTAGATGTTTTCTCCAACGACAACCGCATCATCGACAACAATTCCCAACGCGATGATATAAGCAAACATAGAAACCATATTGAGAGAAACATCCGCGGCGGGAAGGAATAGAAATGATCCGAGGAATGAGATCGGAATTCCCATCATTACCCAGAATGCTAACCTTACTTCGAGGAAAAGACCTAAAACAATAAGAACCAGAGCCAGACCCATAAACGCGTTTTTAACAAGTAGTTTGATTCTATCTTCGTAGTTTTTCGCCCGGCTTAATGTCTCAACAATTTCAGCACCGGGAGGGAGTATTTCGTTCAGAATTTCAAGTCGCCTGTGTACAGCATCTGAAACTCCTATAGGTGATTGATTTCCAATTCTATAAACATCAATTCTTATGGCAGGTTTATTGTCGAATTGGGCAAATGCATCTGAGTCGGGGCTGAATCCATCTTTTATTGTCGCTATATCTTCCAGCAGAACTCTCGTCCCGTCGTTGTTGATTATGATAGGGAGTTTTCCGAACTCATTTCCGTATTCCAGGCGTTCCTTCATTCTGATCAGAATCTCACCCGAATTCGTTTTAATTCCACCTCCTGGTATTTCTATTGCGGAGGTACTTATTCGTCGGGCAACTTCAGCTAATGTTAAATTATACCGTCTGAGGTTTTCCTGTGAAATTTCAATGCTTATTTCCAGGTCTTTTACTCCGACCAGTTCCAATTGTGTAATGTCGTCTTCCTGCAGAAGTTGATCTCTTACTTCTTCCGCTAAACTCCTGAGAACACGATCATTAAAATCGCCATATAAAACGAGTGATAAAACCTGTCTTTTTACCGATGCAATAGAAACTTGAGGTTCCTCCGCTTCAACGGGGAACGAGGTGATCCTATCAACCTCACTCTGAACATCTGATGCGAGCTTTTGAAGATCTCCCCCCTGAATAAGTTCCACGTTAACGCGTGCACTACCTTCTGATGCGGTCGCATTGACTTCGTCAACTCCGTCAATTCCCCTGACGGCTTCTTCAAGTGAAAGAAGAATCCCATTTTCAACCTCTTCCGGACTCGCTCCCGGATATAAAACACTAATTGTGACAATTTCGCTTGTCATATCAGGCATATGTTCTTTTTTGATTTTTGTAAGAGCAAATACTCCGCCAATCAGGCAGACAAGCATGATAAGGTTTGCAGCAACGGAGTGACCAGCCATCCAGGCTACCGCGCCTTTCTTTCTCAGAAGGCGTCGGTCAAATATTGATTTGTCTTCCATTTTAGTCATTCTTTACCTCTTCTTGTTGAGCTTTAGCAGGTCTCTGTTTTTTGCCTTTTTTATCAGCTTTTGCAACACTCATGCCTTCCTCTTGTTTCTTGCCGTGAATAACCAAAGGCATCCCCTTGATTGGAGTTGACAGATCCGATGTGATTATTTGTGTGTTTACGGAGAAATTATTTTTTACAAAAACATTGTTTTCGTCTTTCCAGACGACGTCGACAGAAATGATTTTAAGTGTGTCATTCTTAGTTACAGTCCAAAGGGTGTTGTTATCTCTCAGTGACGAGCGTGGAATCTCGTAAATGTCATCAAGTTTCTTTCCTTCCAGTTCTACGCGAACATAGCTGCCTAAAACGAGTTGGCGTTTATCTTTGTTTTCCGGTTGTATAGAAAATGGATCTTTTACAGAAATAAGGAGTTTTGCCATTCGTCCCTGTTTTTCCATATCAACAAGAAGTCTCAGGATTTTACCTTTTCTCGTTTCGCTTTCCGAATTACCATAGGTTATAACTGCGGTGCTTCCTTTTTCCGCACCTTTAGGAACCGAAAGCCATCTCAGCTTTTCAACCGGTATAGAAACTTGTATCCAGAACTCATCCGTTCCCGTCAATACAGCCAGATTGTCTTTAGCTGTGACATAGCTGCCCATTTCAACATTTTTTTCGCGCAGAATGGAGTTGAACGGTGCTTTTATATTTGTTCGGCTTAGATTCAAACGCGCCTTTTCAAGATCTGATTCCGCACTTCTCAAACTCGCTTGAGCGTTTTCAAGGTGGGGGATTCTTAGAGCCAGTTCTTTCTCCTGCTCAGAACTCTCATTGTGTTGGTTGAGCATTTCCCATTGTCTTTTTGCTACTGCCTGCTGACCCATCTCAAGCTTTAGCTCGTACTCTTTTTTTACTTTCGCCGATTCTTTGCGGGATACTTCGATCTCGTAATCCGTAGGATCTATTTTGAATATTTGAGATCCTTCCGCAATGAGCGTCCCCGGAATAAGCAACTCTGAGATCTCAACGATTTTTCCTGATGTTTCAGCCTTAAGCGTCATTTCATTTGCCGGAATCACCGTTCCCATTGTATTGATCTTTACGGTTTTGTTTTGAAGGATTACTGGTGACACGCTGACTCTGGATGCCATTTTTGTATGCGTCTTTTTGCGTTTAGCTTCTGGTTTGTTGGTCATGTAGTAATGTGAAGCCTTATATGCTCCAAAAATTATAGCCGCAGCCAGTATTAATTTGATTAAGAATTTCATTATTCTGTTTCTCCATTTTTTGTAGTTGAGTTGATGCTGGCTGTCCACGTTCCGCCAAGGGCTTTGTGCAGCTGCAGACGATATAGATAAAGCGAACTTTTCTTGGTTATGATAGAGCGCTCCAAATTCTGTACTTTTAACAGGGCGGTTAAAACAGGTAGGTAGTCACTCAAGCCGTTTAAATAACGGCCCTTTGCTTCTGTTAGTGTTTTTCGGCTGTTCTCAAGTTCACGGCGGACAGCCGCAAGTTGTTTGTGTTGGTAGTATTCTTTCACTAGTGCATCTTCAACTTCCTTCAGCGCTGTTAAAACCGTTTGCCGGTATGAAAGCAGTTTCTGCTCGGCGATAGACTGTTTAATCTTTTCTTCATTATCCAATTTTTCACCGTCGAATAATGGAGCCGTTAGTCCTGCTGCAAAATTGCTATACCAGTTTTCAAAAACGTCAGATAGTTCAGCTGAGCTGTAATTTGCAGATGCACTCAATCGTATCGCCGGCAGTTTGCTCGCTTTAGCGGATGCAACGCGCAGGTCAGCAGCTTCCAGTTTTGCGATTGCTGATTTTATATCCGGTCGGTTAATCAGCAGTTCCGATGTGACTCCGGTCGAGGGCAGGGCTGGTAATACCGGGAACTGCTCCTGCTTAAGGTTCAGGTCAAATTTAGGAGGTTTACCGGTTAGTACTGCTAATGCGTGTTCACTCAGCTTAATACTTGCCTGCCATTTGTTTAATTCAGAAACTATTTGATCCACCGTCTGCTGCTGTTGGTATATATCCAAAGCGGTTGCCAGTGAGTTTCTGAATCGCGTTTTCATTAAGTCAAGGTGATTCTTGTTCGTTTCAAGCTGCCTCTTTAAAACTTCAAGCTGCTGTTTCTCTGAGATCAACTGCATCCAGCGCTCCGCAATCTGCGAGGCTATCACAATCGCAGTCGCTTCATAATCAGCTTTGGAAGCTTTTGCATCGGCAAGGTAGGCATTCTGCTCCGACGATATTTTGCCCCAGAGATCCAGTTCGTACGCTGCTGTTATACCAAAGGAATATGATTCGCTTGACCGAGGATTTGCTTCGTTGATATGATCATGACGAGTCGAATAATTAGAGGTGAAGTCTGCGGTCGGTTTAAGCGATGCTCCATGTTTTAGTGCAGAGTAATTGGCCTGCTTTATCCGTTGCCAGGCTTCCATCAATCCCAAGTTGCCGGATAAACCATTTTCGATGAGCTTGTTCAGTTCGTCGTTGTTGAAATCTGTCCACCACTTGTCAGCTGCTTGTACAGTTCCGCTAGTGCTGAATTCCAGTGTCGTTAAATCAGTTTTAAGTTCCCGTTCTACAGGAGTCGTTTTACACCCGGAAAGGGCAGGGAAGGCCAATAGTGATATTGCTAGTAGTTTATTCCGCATTATTTGATCCCGCTTTTTTTGCCGCTATAATTGCTTTCACAATTGTTTGAATGTGTTCAACATAGTCATCTACCTGTTCTGTCGTTGGTTCCGCTTTATCGAACAGATAATATTTCGTGCTTTTTGTACAACTAAGAGTCACATATTGGCTATTAATGGAGATAAGTGTCGCCCGAACATCAAGCTCAGTCACTTTTTCTCCCAATAGTTCTCGGATCACCGACTCAAGCTTGTTGCGCTTTGGTTTCAAAAAGCGATCACGTAGTAATTCCGTATGCTCACTGTTTTCATTCATCTCCTGATAGATCAACTTTGGAAACCAACCCGCAGGGCTGCAGTCGAACATGATCCGTGTTCGGTTTGACAGGAATCTTCGCATCCATTCTTCTGCTGTCACGTCCCACTCCATCAAGTTACCATATTTATCCATTGCGATCTTCTCGCTGTAGCCCCATGCTTCAACATAAAGGTTGTCTTTACTTGAAAAGTAATAATTGATCAGCGCGCTGTTGGCTTTTGCTTTTTTGGCTATTTCCTGATGGGTCGTATTTTTGAAACCTTTGGTTGCAAATAACTCACAGGCGGCCTTTAATATCTTGTCTTTAGTGTCTTTTTTTGCCATCTTTTATCCCCGTTTAAAAACTTATTATTGATCTAGTTTAATCAAAAAAGTTAATTAGTCAATTAAATTAGTCAATTAATCAATAAATTTAAGCGCGCGGTTAATAAAACAGTTGTAAGGTGCATGGAATTAACTCGTTAGACTATAGGTGATCCTGAATTAGTATAGTAAGTGCATATACAGAGGTTACGCACTTACTATACGAGTTCAGGTCAAGAGACTTCCGGGTAAATATAACCGGAATACATTTCTAAGAAGTCATGACAAATGAGAGACGTAATACTATTCAGACCGTCAAAATTTAATGCTTATGCTCGCACTTATCCGAATGCTTGTGTTCCTTCTCCCCATGCTGGTGTGGCTCCAAAACCTCTAATGGCTCTGAAGTTACCCTTTCAAACTCTTTATTGAACTGACGCATCAGGTTCTTGCCAACGTTTCTACCCGAACTGTCAAATAATATTTTTGCCAGAACAAGCGCAATAATAATAATGATCCCTACTATTAACTGAGTCTTAGTTTTCATAAAAGTCCTCGATTAGATAAATAACCTAACATTAGCTCTATCACCCTCTATACAACAACTCTTATCAAGAGGATCTCTTTTTAGCAAAAAAACTTATAAATCATATCGTTTTATTTCCACGGATAACGACGAATGAACCGCTGTCATGCCCTTCTTTAACGGCTTGTATATCTTTCTCTTCACCATTTCCCGAGAACACTGTCTGGGTAAATCTAAAATCGGCAAATCCTGTTGAGCGCAGCACTTCTATTATTTCACGGGCCGTAAGGAAAACCGCATCTCTATAGAATTGGCTCGTTTCTTTTGCTTGTTGGTAGTTTTGTCCCATAAAGCTTTCTTTTTCAATAAAAGCAATAATGATCGTACCATGGCTCTTTAGAATACGGTATGCTTCGGAGATGGCCTGATCTAAGGAGTTTAAAAAGCATAAAGTTGTCACGAAAATAACATAATCGTATGTCCCTGTTTCAATCGGCAGTTTCTCTGCGACACCCGCTATTACATTTATTCCTCTTTTTATTGCGATTTCACTCATAGCAGCTGATGGCTCAATACCGATTCGAATGCCAAGTGGTTCGGCAAAGCGACCTGTCCCAACTCCAACCTCTATACCTTTTCCAGTTCTTGGCAAAAGTCTTTTTATTGCTTGCAACTCTGATTGATAATATGCCTTATTAACCTCAAACCAGTTGTCATAAGTTTGTGCTCCTTTGTCAAAAGCATGAGTTTTGGCTTTTTCCTTTATTTTTCTCATTGTACCTCGCATTGATTGCCGCAGGGGAAGCAAGTCTATAGCATTGAAAACCCCCTTGCTTTTTTAGGCTCAGTCGCCTCTTATTGCGTTGTCATAGGTAATTGTGTATAATGGCCTATTATTCACAATAATGAACAGAAGGCCCATAACCCGTTAATTATGTACGATTGATATTTTTTTCTGATAGAATGCTTTTCTCTTATTGATTAATCATTATACAAATAAAATCATGAAATTTGAAATAACACAAATTGGGACAATTTATTCCCCTTATATAACGAAAGAAGAATGTCCAATTCAGGGCGTTACTAAACCTGACGGAAAAGGAAAAATAGAAATATTCCCGGAATATGAAGAGGCTCTGGAAACAATCGAAACTTTTTCGCATATTATGCTTTTTTATATATTTGATAGGGCAGGAGAAATAAAATTATCAAGATCAACTTTTCTGGATGATAGTCCTCACGGAGTCTTTGCTTCCCGTCATCCCTGCAGACCTAATGGGATTGGGATTTCCATCGTCAGATTAGAGAGAAAAAATAAAAATATATTAGAAGTAAGTGAAATCGATATTTTAGATAACACCCCACTCATTGATATTAAACCATATATTCCAAAATTCGACATTCGTGACAATGCAAATAACGGCTGGGTTGAACCAATAAAATTTCATAAAAAACCAGAAAACAGAGAATAAAACAAAACCGATATCTCAATTGTAAGGTCCACCCTGTATCAAGAATACGTTCTTATAAATCATATCGTTTGATTTTATATATGAGTGACCGACGGCTAATGCCAAGTTGCTCGGCTGCATGAGTTCGATTTCCATCATTAAACTGCAAAGCCTGAATAATGGCAATTCGCTCGACATCTTCCATAGTACTCATAGCTGGTATTTCCTTTTCATGTCTGATTACAGGCTTTCGCAGCGTTGGAGGAAGGTTTTCCGGAAGAATTACTCCACCCATGGACAAGACCTTAGCGCGCTCCATAGCGTTTGAGAGCTCCCTGATATTACCGGGCCAATCATATGAAGTCAAAGCAGATGCTGCAAGTGGAGAAAGGCGTTTATTTACACCACCCTGTTTAAGAAAGAATCGTGCGAGAGGTATTATATCGTCAGGACGCTCTGCCAGCGTAGGAAGTTTAAATGAGATCACATTCAATCTGTAGTAAAGGTCTTCCCGAAAAGTACCATCTTTGACACATTGCTCCAAATCTTTATTTGTGGCGGCAATAATTCTGACATCAACATCAAGTTCACGATCATAACCAACGGGTGTTATTTTACCAACTTCAAGTGCCCGAAGAAGTGTCGCCTGAAGTTCAATGGGCATATCTCCAATTTCATCTAAAAAGAGAGTTCCTTTGTCAGCCTCCTTAAACCGTCCTGCCCGATCCTGGACTGCTCCGGTAAAAGCTCCTCTCACATGTCCGAACAGCTCCGCGGCTAACAGATTATGCGGTATCGAGGCACAATTAACAGCGACAAACGGATGATGACTTCTCAAGCTATTCCTGTGTATAAATCCGGAAACAACCTCTTTCCCCGTTCCACTAGGCCCTGTAAGAAGAGTGGTCACATCACTTTTGGCAACCTGATAACACTCTTTAAAGATCTGCTTCATGTATGCGTTTTCTGTTATAATACCACTCATTACAGATTGAGGCAGCTCACCAGCGACGACCTCCTGTTTGATATTCAGAGTATCGTTTACAGTGCTCGAAAGTTCTACAAGGTCAACAGGCTTCTCAAGATAATCTACAGCGCCAAGTTTAAGAGCTGCGACAGCATCTTTTATTGCAGGAAAGGCTGTGACAAGCAAGAAAGGTATATCACGTCCTTTTTCTCGTACTTTGCGAAGGAATGAAATGCCATCCATGCCCGGCATTCTGACATCACTGATAACCATATCAAAATTGATTTCGTCAAGTTTTTTGAGGGCTATGCCGGGATTAGCAGCAGTAATTACTTCAATACAGCTACCGGCGACAGTGTCAGAGTATAATCTTCGGTGAGCACTATTATCATCTACCACAAGAACTTTATGAATCGACATTTTTATTTCTCCTGAATTCCAGCTATGCCTGTTATTTTGAAACTTGTACCAATATTTACTTCAGACTCTACTGATATATCCCAGCCGTGAGCTTCAATTATTCTTTTTACGATAGACAACCCAATACCATGCCCACCCTCTGTTCCTGAAACATATGGGGTAAAGGTATCTTTTAGTAACATAGGGCTCATACCGGCTCCATCATCACGCACTACTATTTGAAATGAGTTGTTTACCTGAGATACTTCGACATGGGTCGTTTTCCCACGAGAAGATGCGGGCAAACTATTGGTAATCAAATTAATAAGCACGCGTTGAAGCATATCTACATCTGCGGTAAGTGTAACATTCAATCGCTCAAAAAATAATTCAGCTCCAATATGATCAAAATCAGGCTTCAATACAAAATCGAGCTTGTCACAAAGCTCCGGCCAGCTGCACTCCTGAAGTTGCGGAGCTTGGATCTTTGCATAACTCATAAACTCAGCGAGTCTGGTTGCTGTAACATCAGCCTCCTCCATAATGTCTTCAGCCCAAGGCTTAGCAATATCGGGAAGATCTGCAATTGAGAAAATCTGCTGTGCCCGAGCCCGCATAATGCCAAGAGGATGCTTGGTTTCGTGTGCAAGCCCGTAGGCGGCAAGTTCAAACTCCTCAAACTGGCAATTTCTTTCCTCGACACCGTTAAGTTTACTTTTTAAGGTCACACTATGTACCGAAATGATATATGATAGAGCCAGAAGCAGTAGTGTACTGCAGCCGGTTATAAGAAGCATATACATCCGACTCTTTCCTTCCGCCATATAAATTTTATAATCGTGACTGTCAACACCAAGTATTACCTTAAATGTCTGACCCAGGTATTTGTTGGAATACGCGCGGGAATTTCCTCCATTCCCGCCTCTATATCTCTGGTAGCTTCCAGGATTACAATCAACTGCAGAAACACTTCCCCATAAGTAATATATATTGTCAGAAAATCTTTCTCCTGAAGCAGAATTGAATTCGCTGTTGCCGGAAATATTTCCCAACCGAATAAGAGTCTCATCTTTTGTGTTGATCGCGATATATGAAAGATCAAGCTCTTTGAAGATTCCTTCAACAACTTCTGTTAAACGGTTTTTATTAAAATGGCCCCTGCTTATTTCAGAAGCAATACTTCCCTTAAGTGAGCTGAAAATAGCCTTTGTTCCCTTTGAAAGAACCTCATAAGATGCTTTTTCGACACCAATAATTTCAGTTCGCCCCCATAATAACAGTCCTGACATGGCAATAATACCTATTAGAATTATATATACCGAGCTGTTGGGGGGCTTAATCATTCCAGGACCTCTGTTCATTTATGATACGTTTTACTTATTTCCCTGTTATTATCTCATATATAGAGTAAGGGTCAAGCTTATTTCTAGTCGCAATATCTTTGACTTTTTCCCCTTTACTGTATGCAATGCCTTTTGCTACGAGATATTCGTTTGCCTGATCTTTTGAAATAGAGTGCTTAACACAAATATCTTCAATAGTCATTTTGCCAAAACCACCACTGCCGCTTTGAGGTAAACTGCCATGTTTGGCTGGCGAACAGACATCAACTGAAGGGGGCTCATCTTTTCCCTTCGCGATGTCATAAACTTCCTGTGGTGTCAGGTCATTATCTTCTGATATTGTGATTATAGTGCTTTTTATACTCTCAACCTGGATACCAACCTTCTTCAGGTTGTCTAAACATTTATCCGCATCAAGCCCCATTCTTTGGCTAAGTGTTTTAATTGATGATAGTTCAGCATGCCCATAAGGAGGACTTCCATATCTTTCTGTAGCCGATTCCTTTATCACTTCTCCAAGGTCAAGCACCCATGAGAATGGTGGAATGTAGAAGTATGTCCCGCCTATTGTCAAAATAGTTAAACCAAGCGCTATATTAAAGTCTTTAGTGAAAACCCTCATTTTTTTAGATTTTCTCATATAAGAAAGCATTGCTTTCCAGTTGCAGTATATATGGGCAAATCCGGCGAGACAGAAAAGAACACCACTATTGATGTGCATTTCCCCCCATTGGGTCTTGCTCAAGCCCCACATATGCCAGTCAGCCCAGTATGCGACACGCCCATGCGGCACTATGTATAGTACGATACTAGTTATAATTAAGACGATAAATGAAAGCGCTATTGTTAACGAAGCGGCCTTTCTCATATTTTATTCTCCATTTTATTGATAATCACAGGTTGCTTCAGAGCCATTGTTGTTTGTGTAAGTTTCAGTGCCATCCTTTTTACGTTCTTGCTTTTGTTTTCTGCTCTGCTGCGCCTCCGCCGAACTTTTCTCCTCAGTTTTTTGTCTCTTCTGTTCACTCCTTGATTGTCCGCTGTTGCCTGATCCACCTTTTCCACCACCACGAGCAGAGACCGTGAAGGCAAGTAAAGAAAAGCTTAATGTAAGTAATAATGTCTTCATTTTTTAATTCCTTAAGTTATTGCATTCTAGAGACTGAAAATTGATTAAATAGAACTTAGTGCTCGCCCTTGGCTGTTGCATTGCCAATGAACGAGCACCAATCCATACTTTGAATTTAATTAGAACAATTTTGCCCGGAGCCATCGCGCTTTCGAAACTGCTGTCTTTTACCTTTCCCATTTGCACCAGCATTACCGGAACCATCTCGTTTACGAAGCTGCTGCCTTTGAGCTTGTTCATTGC